>NZ_DATCTU010000103.1 GCF_036567765.1 Pseudobacteroides sp. | reverse complement strand
TACAGAAGGAAATAATCATAGACTTAAGTTGATAAAGCGGCTCATGTATGGGAGGGCAAAATTGCCACTTTTGAGAGCAAAGGTTATACCAAGACCATTTTTTTATACCCGATGGTACCCAAAATTGCGGAAGAACCGAATTCTACACCATAATTTCTCACGACAACGATCAGGGTTGCAAAATCGCAAGCGATTTTGTACTATAATAAAATAGATTGTAAAAGTAAATAAATATTAAGAGTATTATAAGATTGAGGTGTTAAATGGATAATACATATATAATAGCAGGGCTTGGCAATCCGGGAAATAAATATGACAATACCAGGCATAATGTGGGGTTTGATGCTGTTGATCTTTTGGCTTATTTGAATAACATAAGCATATCAAAGGTCAAGTTTAAGGCTCTTATCGGGGAAGGAAATATAGAAGGAAAGAGAGTTATACTTGTAAAGCCTCAAACCTTTATGAATTTAAGCGGTGAGAGTTTAAGAGAAGTAATAGAATGGTATAAAATACCTGCTCGGAATATAATAGTAATGTTTGATGATATCGATCTGGAGCTTGGAAAGATCAGAATAAGACCTAAGGGCAGCTCGGGAACCCATAACGGAATGAGAAACATTTTGTATCAGATACAGTCTGACGAATTCCCCAGGGTCAGAATTGGTATAGACAGGCCGCCGGAAGGCTGGAACTTGGCTGATTATGTGCTGAGTAAATTTAGCCCTGCAGAAAGAGGGACTATTAATGACAGCATTAAAAATGCTGCACAAGCAGTTGCTGAAATATTAAAATCAGGTGTTGATGCAGCAATGAACAAGTTTAATAAGTAATATCAACATAATAAATTAAGAAGGCGGAAAAATATTCATGAATTTTTTAGTTAATCCATTATTGGAGTTAAGTGAGTATAGCGGAATAATTAATTCCATAGGTAAAGGCCAGTCGGTTGTGATAACGGGACTGGCAAATTCCCAGAAAGCTCACGTGGCATATTCAATATGCCGGCACGCCGATAAAAAAGGGATTTATATTACATTTGATGAGTTTGAAGCGAGAAAGATATATGAAGATTTTTACCTGTTCTTCAAAGAGGACGTGCTCTATTTTCCGTTAAAGGAAATTACCCTTCATGATGTGGAGGCAAAAAGCAGGGATAATGTTTTTGAAAGGCTTCAAATGTTAAACCGGATTATGGAAGGCAATTACAGGCTTGTTGTGGTTTCCGTTGATTCATTGGTTCATAAGCTTATACCGCCAGAATTGTTTGCTGAAAGCATATTGGAGATGCAGGTCGGAAAAAGAATAGATCTGTCTCTGATGCAAAAGAGGCTGGTAACCATGGGATATGAAAGGGTTTCGGTGGTAGAGAATAAAGGTCACTTTGCCGTGCGTGGAGGAATTATAGATATTTTTCCTATAAATTACAACCTGGCAGTCCGTATTGAGCTCTTTGATGATGAAATAGACTCTATAAGGGAGTTTGACCCAGATTCACAGAGATCGGTAGAGCAGTTGAAAAGTATTAAGATAATTCCTGCAAGAGAGATTATTTACAATGAGGATAAGAGGGATGCCATAGTAAATGCTATTGAAGCAGACCTGAACGAAGTCCTAATAAAAGCCGGTAAGGAATACAAAGCCTTAATCCGTCAAAACATCACCAACGATATTAGCAGATTTAAGGACAGCTATTATTTTGAGGGAATTGACAGATATATAAATTACATAATTGATAAACCCTCAACTCTGCTTGATTTCACTTCCGGCTGTTTGGTGTTTGCCGATGAGAGCGGGAAAATGAAAAACAGGGTGGAGAATATCAATTTTGAATTGGAAGAATCCTGCAAAGGGTTGATGGAGAAAGGAAGGCTCCTGCCGGGTTGCTTTTGTTCAAAGTATGAATTTGGGAGGATTGAAAGGGTCTTAAGGGAAAATAATACAGTTTACTTAAATACATTTCTAACTGGAAGCAGTAACGCCTATAATGCAGAAAGGTTTGATATATCTTCCAAAGCTACAGGCTCATATTTAAACCGCATGGATTTCCTAGTTAGCGATATACGTGATTGGAAGGAACGCAAGTACAGGATTTTAGTGCTGACAGGTACCAGGGTAAAGGGTGAAAAGCTTAAGGAAACATTAGCAGCTGAAGGGGTAGAATCTGTTTTTAAAGAATCCCCGCCTGAGGAAATACTGCCGGGGCAGGTAATGCTCACCACAGGAAGCCTTAACAATGGCTTTGAATACCCCAAATTGGGTTTTGTTGTAGTGAGTGACAAAGAGGTATTCGGTAGAGACAGGAAGCACAGAAAAGCTTCAGGAAAAAACAAGGGAAGCAAAATTAATATATTTACCGAACTAAACGTAGGCGACTATGTGGTTCATCAAAGTCACGGTATAGGTCAGTATGTTGGGATTCAGCAGCTTAATGTGGACAATGTAAGAAGGGATTATCTTAAAATCAGGTATCATGATAGTGACTTTTTGTATATTCCTACAAATCAGCTTGATTTGATCCAGAAATATATAGGGTCTGAGGGAAAGGAGCCAAAGCTCCATAAGCTTAATGGTACTGATTGGGCAAAGACAAAAAGCAGGGTTAAGGAATCATTAAAAGAGATTGCAGAAGAGCTTGTCAAACTCTATGCAAAAAGGCAGGCTACAAAAGGATATGCTTTTTCTAAAGATACAGTCTGGCAAAAACAATTTGAAGACTCTTTTCCCTATGAGGAGACTGACGACCAGCTTAAGTGTATTGAAGAAGTAAAACAGGATATGGAAATGGGAAAGCCTATGGATAGGCTTCTATGCGGTGATGTGGGGTATGGTAAGACTGAGGTGGCTATAAGAGCCATTTTTAAGGCTGTTATGGATGGAAAACAGGTGGCCTACCTTGTACCTACTACAATTCTTGCCCAGCAGCACTACAACAATTTTGCAGAGAGAATGAAGGAGTTTCCAGTGACTGTGGATGTTATAAGCCGCTTTAGAAAACAGTCCGATCAAAAGAAGATATTAAAGAATGTGAAAGATGGAAGCATAGATGTGCTTGTAGGGACTCATAGGCTTCTACAGAAGGATTTGCATTTTAAGGAGTTAGGGTTACTCATAATTGATGAAGAACAGCGATTTGGAGTGGCACATAAGGAGAAAATCAAAAACATTGCTCCAAATGTTGATGTATTGACTTTGACTGCAACACCTATTCCCAGGACCCTTAATATGTCTTTAGTCGGGATAAGAGACATAAGCGTCATTGAAGATCCTCCGGAAGAACGACAGCCCGTAGAAACCTTTGTAATGGAATACGATCCGGAAATAATAAGGGATGCAATAAGACGTGAAATTTCAAGAACGGGGCAGATATTTTATCTCTATAACAGGGTGGACTCCATTTTAAAAAAGGCATCGGAATTGCAGGCATTGGTGCCGGATGCAAGAATAGCTGTAGGGCATGGTCAGATGGATGAGAAAGAACTGGAGGATATAATATACAATTTTATAAATGGAGAATATGACATGCTCGTCTGCACAACCATAATTGAATCAGGCCTTGATATGCCGAATGTGAATACAATAATCATCGAAGATGCTGACAGGATGGGCCTTGCACAGCTTTACCAGTTAAGAGGAAGAGTAGGAAGGTCCAACAGGCTTGCATATGCTTATGTAACATATAAAAAAGATAAAATATTATCCGAAATAGCAGAGAAGAGGCTCCGGGCAATAAGGGAGTTTACAGACCTTGGTTCTGGCTTTAAAATTGCAATGAGGGATCTTGAAATAAGAGGTGCCGGAAATCTTTTAGGAGCTCAGCAAAGCGGACAAATGGAGTCTGTAGGGTACGATATGTACTGCAAGCTTTTGGATGAGGCTGTTATGGAGCTGAAAGGCGAGAGTCCTGATATAAATAACCAGGAGATAGCAATTGATATTAACATAAGTGCGTATATAGATAATGATTATATTGGCGTGGAAAATCAGAAAATCGATATGTACAAAAAAATTGCTTCTATAGCAAGCCAGGAGGATATTAGCGAAATTGAAGACGAACTTATAGACAGGTATGGAAGCTTACCAAAGTATGTAAGCAATCTTCTAACCATTGCCCATATAAAATTTCTTGCCAGGGAATGTGGATTTTCTTCAATTGCCCAAAAGAATGGTTCTGTAATTTTCCACTATGTAAATGAGTCCTTTATGGATTTATCCATAATCAATAAACTCATGGAAAACTACAGAAGAAAGATAATGTTTAATGCCAGCAGTAAGCCATACCTGACACTCCTCATTAAAGGCTTAAAGGGAGAGGAGATATTAGAAAATATTAAAAACCTCCTAATGAACATTAAAAATTTGCAGGATGGGAAATAATCTATTATAATCTATATTAGGCATGTTCTCAAATTCATAATTGAAGTTGGCCAACAAATTATTATTATTCAAGCACAAATATATTACATCATCTTAAAATAGAGAGAAAATGCCGGCAAATTTTGGTAGAGGGGAAATTGAAAATGATAAGTAATACCAGGATAGTTATTGTTGCAGTATTTTTGGTGCTTGCCATAGTTGTTGGAGGTACGATAGCTTACCAGGTTCATGAAAGCTCCAATAGCTACGTAGCAACTGTAGCCGGTGAAAAAGTAACAACTGCAGAATTTAAGTTTTTTCTAAGGATGATTAAAAACAATTATGAAACAAAGGCTGGTGTAGATTACCAGTCCGATGATGCAAAAAAGAATTTTTGGAAAACCACAACCAATAAGGGTGAAGCAGCAGAGGTAACTGCAAAAAATGATGCCTTACTGGAAGTTCAAAAGTTTAAGATTATGCTTATGAAAGCAAAGCAAGCAAATATAACTTTAGACAATACAGACCTTGATAAGGCCAAGCAGACAATGGATAATATTGTACTTGCAGAAGGAGATGGGGATAAAGCCCAGGCGGAGAAGAATATAAAAAAGAAATACTGGATAACCCTCTCTGAATATGATGCTATTTATAAGAATTATATGCTGGCTTTCGGGAAATATGCAAGTATTGAAGCAGATAGCATAAGAATTACCGATTCCCAGCTTCTAAAAAAATATACCGAAGCTATGAATAAAGAGGGTAAGATAACTGTTTGGGAAGTGTTCTTAGAGACAGTTGACCCTTCTTCAGGAAAGCCGCTTGCAAATGATAAGGTCAAAGAAAAGACAGATCTTGCCAAGGAGGTATATTCCAAGGCCAAAAATGGAGAAAATTTTGACACACTTGTGGCCAATTATACCGATGATGTTGGTGCAAAGCAAAACGGCGGAGAATTTTCAGTCACCAGAGACGAAAAAATGCCTCAGGAATATATAGATTGGGTGTTTAACGCCAAGGAAGGCGATATTGGGCTTGTAACCACCAATAGAGGCTATTATGTAATTAAAAGACCTAGATTTGATGAATTAAAAGATAGTTTAAAGAGGACATATCAATTGGATGAAGTAAACAAGAAGCTTGAGGAATGGATGAAGGATGATCATTACAAGATGAATGTTAATAAGGGTGCACTAAACTCAATAAAACTGTACTAATATTTAATAAATTTGGCCGATGGTTTAAAAAAACTGTCGGTTTTTTTATGTCTAGATAATTATGTAGAGCATCACAATTTCTCGAGATAACATCAAGGGTGCAGAATCGCTTTATGGTATTGTTCTGATCTTTTAGTAATAACCTTTTCACAAATCAACCTATAATGTATAAAACTCCAATAAATTATCAATAATAAAATTGTACTGAAAATCTAATTAATAGGAGGTAATAATTTTGAGGGCAACTGGAATAGTAAGAAGGATAGATGATCTTGGAAGAGTTGTAATTCCTAAGGAAATAAGAAGAACATTGAGAATAAGAGAAGGGGATCCTCTTGAAATATTTACTGATAAAGAAGGCGAAGTTATCCTAAAGAAATATTCTCCGATAGGAGAATTGGGAGAATTTGCAGCTCAATATGCTGAGACCCTTCATAAAACAATAGGTCATATTACTTGCATAGCTGACAGGGACTCAATAATTGCAGTATCAGGAGCTTCAAAAAGAGACTTTTTGGAAAAACAATTAAGTTCCGACATAGAAAAGGTTATAGAGGAAAAGTCAGTTTTCCTGGTTAAATCACCTGATGAAAAAACCATCTCTATTGTAGCTGATGAGCCGGGAGACAGAAGGTATACTGCTCAGGTTGTATCACCTATAATATCAGAAGGAGATCCTATTGGAGCTGTTATTCTTTTATCCATGGATCCTAATACAAGAATGGGAGAGGTAGAGGCAAAACTTGCACAGTCCGCATCCGGATTCTTAGGGAAGCAAATGGAGCAGTAATATTATTAAACGAATTATTGCCATGATATTTAATAATCACTTAAACTTGGAAATAGCTAAAATATAACTTCCGCTATAAATTTTGCTATATATTAAAGGCGGAAGTAATATTTTACTAGTCCATTAATTAAAATAACAGGATTTTAAAGAATACCTGTTATTTTTATATTGAAAGTAAATGTTGATTTTTATTTATTTTTATTGCATATTTACATTTAATAAATTATACTATTTTTCAGAAAGAAAACTATATTAACAAAAGTTGCACTTTTTATTAGGTTTTCTACAGTATTGTTATATAAAAACTAAGGTATTGGCGGGAGAATAATTATGCTTAAGGATAAGTACGAATTTAAAGATCTTGTGGACATTATGGAGCTTTTAAGAAGTGAAAATGGGTGCCCATGGGATAGGGAGCAGTCTCACGATAGCTTAAAAAAATATCTGATAGAAGAGACCTATGAAGTACTAGAAGCAATTGATCTGAAGGATAAGGATAAAACAACAGAGGAATTGGGAGATTTGCTTTTACAAATTGTATTCCATTCCCAGATTGGAAAGGAAGAGGGCACTTTTGATATTGGTGATGTAATAACAGCAGTTTCAAGGAAAATGATTTTAAGACATACTCATGTTTTTGGTGAAGATAAGGCTGAAACTGCAGATCAAGTGGTTGACAACTGGGAAGCTATCAAAAAGAAGGAAAAGGGACTTACCAACCAAACCAGTGTTTTAAAGGATGTGCCCTCTAATCTTCCGGCATTAATGAGGAGCTACAAGATACAGCAGAAGGCAGCTCAGGTAGGATTTGACTGGGACAAGACTGAGGATGCAATGAGAAAGCTGGATGAAGAAATTCTTGAATTAAAAGATGTATATAAGAGTAAAAATGTGGAAAGAATAACTGATGAGCTTGGTGATGTGCTATTTTCCGTTGTTAATCTTGCAAGGTTCTTAAAGATTCAACCTGAATTGGCTTTAACGGGAACTATTAATAAATTTATTAAAAGGTTTGAATTCGTAGAGAATGAGGGCAAAAAAGCCGGTAAAAATCTTGAGGAAATGACATTGGAAGAAATGGATAAGTTGTGGGATATGGCAAAGGATAAAAGTATTTAATTTAGCAATTATCTTTGGAAAGTAGTTGGGATTTATTACATAACTTATCAGCTTTAAAATAGATAAAACTTTTATATAATAAGTTTTATTTTGATAAAGCATACTAAGCTGCACTTTTCGAAGATGGTTATATATAGCAATCAAAACTTAAGGAGGAAAAAGATGAACAAATCAGATTTAATCACTAGCATTGCTGAAAAGAGTAATATGTCAAAGAAAGACGCAGAAAAAGCACTTAACGCATTTATTGAAAGTGTTGAAGAAGCACTTAAAAATGGTGACAAGGTTCAGTTGGTAGGCTTTGGATCTTTTGAAGTTAGAGAAAGAGCTGAAAGAAAGGGAAGAAATCCTCAGACTAAGGAAGAAATAACAATACCAGCAACTAAGGCTCCAGTATTTAAAGTTGGAAAAGCTTTAAAAGACGAAGTAAATAAATAGTATTATATATGTATAAGCTATTCTAAGAAGGTAAAAATGGGCGAGCCGTGGAAGGTCGCCCATTTTTGCAAAGATGAATTTAAGTAAGTGGGGTGAAGGAATTGCGGATTGACAAGTACCTTAAGGTATCTAGACTTATTAAAAGACGAACATTGGCAAGTGAAGCATGTGATCAGGGAAGAGTAAAGATTAACGGAAAAACAGCAAAGCCTTCAAACGAGGTTAAGGTTGGAGATACGATAGAAATTCAATTCGGTAACAGCAATGTGAAGGTAGAAGTAGCATCCATATCTGAAACAGTCTCCAAAAGTGATGCTAAAGGAATGTACATAGAAAAAGGTGATTGATATAATCACTTTTTTTTATGTCTAGGAAATTATGGTGTATACACACCACAATTTCCCACGACAACGGTCAAGGTTAAAAATCACTTTGTGATTTTTTATGTCTATGTCCATTTATAAGGTATTTTTAGATGCTCCCAAGCATAGGAATAGATATGTGGATAAAATACCGTAATACTAAATCATATGGTATTACAAACTAAAACACATCTATTAAAGGGGAGAAAGACTATGATTGAGGACAAAAAAAGTATAAAACAGCAGAAAGTTCAAAATTTAATACTTGAAAACAGGGAGAGGCTTAGCATTTCCGGTGTTTTAGATGTTGAAAGCTTTAACGATGAGTGCGTTATAGTAGATACTGAACTTGGAGTTCTGACAGTAAAAGGCGAAGATTTGCATATTAACAAGCTTAATCTCGATAATTCGGAGCTTGATATCGAAGGTGACATCTGTTCTTTGGAATACAGTGACAAAGAAGGCGGCAAGTCAGGTGGTTTTTGGGCAAAGATGTTTAAATAAACTGCCTGAGGATAAATTGTATTTTTGATAATAGCTAAAGGACTAATGGTTGGGATAATATATGTCGATAAGCAATCAAGTAAATATCTTTTTATGGTCTGTTTTTGGAGGAATGTTAATATCTTTTGTATATGACATATTCAGAATCAAAAGGAAGACCATTAAGACTAACAACATAATAACATATATTGAGGACCTTCTATACTGGAGCATATCGGCAGCGATTATGTTTACCATTGTATACATTGGAAACGAAGGTGAAATCAGGGGATATATTTTTCTTGGAACCATTATAGGGGCGGTTTTATATATACTTCTATTAAGTAAGGTGGTCATGTATGTATCCTTAAGAGTTATTGAATTTCTCAAAAGGGTACTAAAAACATTATGGCGAATACTTATTTATCCTATAAGAGTTATCTTCAGGTTCTTCTCAATACCATGCATTTTTATATATAAAATTTTTACAAGAATTTTAAGGAACTCAAAAAGGGTAGCAAGGATAAATTTGGATAAGTATAAAATATCAAATAGAATCTTTAGAAACAAAAGAAAAAAAATATAAGTATCAAAGAAGGATTTACAAATAAGTTATTGAATTATAAAATATAGGTGTTAAAATGTTTGTTAATGTCTATGAAATTATGATGTATGCTACACCACAATTTCTCACGACAATAACCAAGGATGCAAAATCGCAAGCGATTTTGTACAAAAGAGGAGTTATGGTTATGAAGAAAAAGAGAAAGAGTAAATTTTGGTTCATCGTTATTGCTTTGATTCTTTTATACTCAGGCTACATAAGTGTTAGCCTTAAAGGGCTTTTAGATTCTAAGAAAGAACAGCATGCAGATTTGGAGAACAAGATTACTCTTCAGAAAAAGCAGGGTGCAGATTTGGAAAAGCAAATGAAAAATGTCAACAGTGATGAGTACATAGAAAAGATGGCAAGGGAAGAGCTTGGAATGGTTAAAAAGAATGAAAGAGTATATATTGATGTGAATAGATAATGTAACTGTCTGCTAGGAGTTTTGGGAGCTTAATAGGGTATTGACGAAATGCATTTTTTGAGGTATAATTAACTTACCCTATTTATATTCCAAGGAGGATAATATTTTTTATGCTGGTTGAAGTTGGCAAGATAGTTGAAGGTAAGGTCTCCGGTATAACCAGTTTTGGGGCTTTTATTCAACTGCCGGAAGGAAAAACAGGTCTGGTGCACATTTCTGAAGTTGCTGAGGAATATGTCAAAGACATAAGGTCACATCTCAAAGAAAATCAAGTTGTTAAAGTGAAGATTATTTCAGTAGACAAAAACGGTAAGATTAGTTTATCTATTAAGAAAGCTCAAGAATCCAATACTAATCACAGAACTGTTAAGCCTGTTGATATTGACTGGAACAGAAATAGCACTGATAACCTGTCATTCGAAGAGCGACTGGCAAAGTTCATGAAGGATAGTGATGAAAAGCTTCATGATTTAAAGAAAAATTTTGAATCCAAAAGGGGCAGTGGTGGGTACAGAAGATCTGCTCAATTTTAAATGATATCAACTTAATTGATTATATTAAATATCCGGGTAAATTACCCGGATATTTGTGTATATATGGGGAATGATGGTGTACTCTACACCCAATTTCTCATGATAGCAATTAAGCTTTTATAGAAATATAAAAATAGCACAATTTAACATTAAAAAGTTATTGACAAACAACAATTAATGTATTACAATGTAAAAGTCGCTGATAAGTGATGCAGATATGCCGGAGTGGCGGAACTGGCAGACGCACAGGACTTAAAATCCTGCGGACTAATCCTCCGTACCGGTTCGATTCCGGTCTCCGGCACTAACATCACTTATAATGCGATTTTCATATCGCGGGGTGGAGCAGTATGGTAGCTCGTCGGGCTCATAACCCGAAGGTCGTCGGTTCAAATCCGGCCCCCGCAACTAAAATAAAAATGACTTATTCACATGAATAAGTCATTTTTATTTTTTAGGGAATTATCTTATTTTATAGTAATATCCAAATATTGAATAAACACTTTTAAATGTTATGGAATTAAGTGGGAAGTGTTTTCGTACATTAAGGCTTTTTTAGCATTATTAACAAATATAATTTTCATGATAATGATACAAAATATTATTAAATAAACATTATAAAAACATTATCCATTAGGAGGTTTTGTTATGAAAGGATGGAACCCTTTTGGAAAGATTGATATGGAAATTGGAAGTTTCTTAGAGAAGTCACCCTTCAACAAAGAATATGGAAAAGATGAAAGCACATCTGAGCTAAAGGAAAATGAAAAGAAAAGGGCATCAGAAGAAAAGAATAATACAAAGGAATAGTTAGGGACCCAATAATACATGAGGGAGTGTAAGGGATTATGGAAGGTAATAACACCCAAGGTTTGAATTTCAGTCAGCAATTTAATATAAATGAAGTTTCATTTGACAATGTGAATAAGGAATTTGAAAGTAAATTCAGAGAAAGATATAAAGATTCGCTAAGTTTGATGTCGGACAGTCATGATAAGTTGGAGAATGCTACAGGTGCCAGTTCTTTGAATACGCTTGAAAAAATGGCTCGAAACATAAAGTATTATAGCAAGAATTCCGACTTCGAAGAAAGTTTCGAAGAAGTATTAAAGGAAGCGGAGAACAATAATCAAACTTGAGGGCAGAAAAATAATAGTGTTCCATAAGTGATTAGGAAACCTTTATAGGGAGCGTACAAATCCAAATAAAAGAGGATCGTGGATGACCAGGATCTTCTTTTATTTATTATTTATATTATTTAGATATTTTTTTTGGAGGAAATATATAAAATAGTGGTAAGTATAGATGGATAATGGATTTTATTAAGCTATGGAGGATTGGTTTTATGAAGGTTAAATTCATTAAAAAAACAAAAATAAAAAAAGAAAAATCAATATTGGATGTAGCCTTGGACTTAAATTTAAAGATAAAGGCGAGTTGTGACGGAAGGGGAAAGTGTGGAAAGTGCATGGTCAGGGTAGCAGACGGAGAGGTTTCGGAGTTGTCAAAAGCTGAAAAAAAGTTTTTAAGTGATGAGCAGATTGAGAAGGGATACAGGCTTGCATGTGAAACAAAGATAATTGGGGACGCAAAGATTGAGCTGATAGATTAGAACCATTTTAAACTAGTCTATCGGAAATATTCTTAGGCAGGAACAAAAAATAACTTCCGCTATAAATTTCGCTCAGGTGTTGAATTAACTCGTCAACACCCGGGGTGCATGGCGAGCAGTTTAGTGAAGCTAAACCACCAGATACGTAGAAAGCGAATGTAATTTTTTAATCATACATTAAATAAGCAAAAATGTTTTTCAAAACAAATGGTTTATGTTAGAATATAATAAATTCCCAACAGTGTGCAAAAAGGATATTATAAGGCTAAAGGTTGCAAAATCTCAAGTGATTTTCTTCTTTGGTCGTTGGAACATAAATTTACAAGGAGTTGGTTGTATTGAATATGCAGGAGATTGCCATAAAGGCTAAAGAGGCTTCCATTAAGCTTTCTGCTGTTAGTGGAGAATTGAAGAATAAAGCCTTGGAGAACATTGCGATAAAGCTTGGAGAAAGAAAAAATGAGATTGTAGAGGCTAACAAGGAAGATTTGCAAAGGAGCGAAAAAGAAAACCTTGCAGCTCCTTTATTAAAGAGGCTTAAATTCGATGAAAGCAAAATAAATGATGTCATAGAGGGTATAAAAAGTCTTATAGGTCTCCCAGACCCTGTCGGGGAAACACTATCTTCTACTGAGCTTGATGAAGGTTTGGAGCTTTACAGAGTTACATGCCCTATCGGCGTGATAGGAATAATTTTTGAATCAAGACCTGATGCATTGGTTCAGATATCCACACTTTGCTTAAAGAGCGGAAACAGTGTTTTATTAAAGGGTGGCTCAGAGGCGAAGGAAACTAACAGGATTTTGACAAAGATTATAGATGAAGCAACTATTGAGGCCGGCATGCCAGAGGGTTGGATCAGTCAAATTGAAACAAGGTCGGATGTAAGTGAAATGCTGAAAATGGACGGTTATATAGACCTTATTATTCCTAGGGGGTCAAATGAGTTTGTAAGGCATATAATGAATAATTCCAGGATTCCTGTAATGGGGCATGCTGACGGAATATGCCATTGTTATGTTGAGGAAGATGCTGATACAGATATGGCTGTAAGGATCGTTACAGATTCCAAAACTCAGTATGTTGCAGTTTGCAATGCAGCTGAAACACTCCTTGTAAATGAAAAGATTGCAAGGGATTTTCTACCTGCACTTAAGGCAGAACTTGACAAAAAGGATGTTGAGCTTAGGGGATGTGAGAAGGTTCGGGGGATTGTTGATGCTAAGTCTGCAACTATGGATGATTGGGCAACTGAGTACCTTGATTATATTCTGTCCGTTAAGATAGTAAAGGATTTGGACGAAGCGATTGAGCATATAAATCGTTATGGATCGGGACATACCGATGCAATTATTACGAAGGATAAAAATAAGGCAGCTAGGTTTATGAGTCTTGTGGATTCGGGAAATGTATTTTGGAATTGCTCAACAAGGTTTTCTGATGGATTCCGTTATGGTTTTGGTGCAGAGGTAGGTATAAGCACAAGTAAAATTCACGCGAGAGGTCCTGTTGGGTTGGATGGTCTTATAATATACAAATACAAGCTCATTGGAAATGGTCATATAGTAGATGATTACTCAAAACATGTAAGGACATTTAAACATAAAAAAACCGATAAAGATTTTCCTATGTAAAAATTAATAATGTGCCGATATTTAGAATATATTCATTTATCAAATAAAAACACTTTAAATTTAAAGTGTTTTTTAATAAGAGTAAGTTGTTTGGAAAGGTGTGAAGTTTTTTGAGCTCATTACAAAAGATAAAAAAGGGGAGAATTGCTTTTGTATTATTCATATTTGTAGCCATGATAACTGCCTTGATTGGCAGGTTTGTCTGGCTTCAGATCATTGAAGGCGGCAAGCTAAGTTCAGCGGCTTTGGCACAGCAGACAAGAGATACATTGATATCCCCAAGAAGAGGGAATATTTATGACAGGAATAGAAAAGAGCTTGCAGTGAGTATACCCTATTATACAATATCCGTGTGCCCTGAGAATATCCACAAGCTGAAGGAGGATGCGGACGAAATAGCATCAATGTTGTCCCAGATTCTTCAGACCGATAAAAACGAAATTTCAAAAAAGCTGGCAAACAAAAAAAGTAAATACCAGCTTATAAAAAGGAAAGTGGATAAGGATACCTCCGAAAAGATTAAGACCTGGATTAAGGAAAAAAAGATTGAGGGTGTTTATCTTGAAGAAGAGCCGAAAAGATACTATCCTGCTGGCAGTTTAGCTTCACATGTTATTGGGTTTACAGACTTTGAAAACAGTGGGGTGCTGGGTATTGAAAGAACCATGGATAAATACCTGAAAGGAAAACCTGGTAAAATTTTGAGTGAGGTTGATGCAGGCGGTCAGGGAGTAATGCCTGGAGAAAGCAAGGTCATCGATGTAAGGGATGGGTCAAATATAGTCCTTACAATTGATGAAGTGATTCAGGATATAGCAGATAGGGCTTTGAGTGAAGCTATAACCCAGTTTAAGGTTGTTAACGGGGGGACTGCAATTGTAATGGATCCCAGGACAGGTGAAATTCTTGCGATGGTTTCAAAGCCTGATTTCGATTTGAATAAGCCCACCGGTGTGCCGCAAGGGGCAGATCCAACCAAATGGAAAGGTACCGGAGAGAATGAAGGGAAATTCTTATGGAATTACATATGGAAAAATAAAACACTTGCTGACACTTATGAGCCTGGTTCAACATTTAAAACCATTACTTCTGCCATAGGTATAGAAGAAGGACTGGTTACTCCCGATACAACTGTTAACGATTTTACATACAGACTAACTCCCAATTCACCTAAAATAGATTGTCACCTACCCAACAGGCATGGAGTTGAAAGCTTCAGACTCAGTATGTATAGGTCTTGTAATCCTGTATACGCAAAGCTGTCTCAGGATGTTGGATTAGATAGATTTTATGGGTATATGAAAGCCTTTGGGTTTTATGATAAGACAGGTATAGAACTTCCTGAAGAACTTGGCGGTATATTTCAGGAGAAGCCTACAAAGTTGGATATGGCTGTTGCTTCCTTTGGACAGAGGTTTACAATAACGCCTCTTCAGCTAATAACGGCATACTCGGCTATTGCCAACGGAGGAAAACTTTTGGAACCTCATATAGTAAAAGAAATAACAGACCAGGATGGAAATATAATTGAAAGAAATGAACCTGAGGTTGTTAGAAATGTAATTTCAAGGCAGACCAGTGAAACATTAAAGGATATACTATTAGGTGTTGTCAGTGACCCTAACGGTACAGGAGGGAAATCATACGTAAAAGGGTATGGTGTTGCTGGTAAAACAGGTACAGCTGAAACAACAAAAAATACAAACAGATTAGGCTTGCCTGACTTGGCTAAAAACCTGAATATTCCATGGGCCGTGCCCATTGATTATAAGGATGAAGAAAGATATGTGGCTTCCTTTGCAGGGCTTGCACCTATCGATAACCCTGTAATTACAATATTGGTTACGCTGGACTATCCCAATATGAAAGAACACACAGGGGGGTATGTAGCGGCTCCCGTAGCTGGAAAAATTATTGAAGAGACACTGGAACATTTAGGTGTTGAAAGAAAATACACAGAGCGTGATAAGAAGCTTATTCCAAGGGAATACACTGTCCCTGATGTAAGAAATATGGATATTGAAAACGCTGCTGCAGAATTGAAAAAAAGCAAGCTTGATTTTATAAAGGAAGATTTGGGAGATGTTAAGAACACAAAGGTTATATCCCAATACCCAAAGCCGGGGACAATAGTAAGGGAGAATTCATTTATTACACTGTATATGTATAAAACCGATAAGCCTGTAATGGTAAAGGTACCTGACTTAAGCAAGAAAACTGTTTTGGAGGCCATAAATACACTTAATGATATTGGACTTAATATAAAGGTCAATGGGGAAGGTTTTGCTGTTTCCCAATCAGTTTTACCGGGCAAGGAAGTTCAAAAAGGATATGAGGTAGGAGTAAATTTTGAAACGGGCAGTAATCTGGATGACTAGAAGTGACAGACTTTAGTTATACATAATCTATTATCAAATGAAAGGAATGTTTGAATGAACTGGATAGATAAGCTTGAAAGGAAGTACAAACGTTTTTCCATTCCCGGGTTGGTAAGGTATATAGTTATAGTAACTGCCATATTGTTCGCGGTAAATGAGTTTTCTCGAAGTAACAGTGTGTTTGGTTTATTGGCACTGGATGCTTCAAGAGTCTTAAGCGGGGAAGTCTGGAGATTGATATCCTTTATTTTTGTTCCTCCGGGTTTGGGTATCATAGCAGTTATATTTATGCTTTACATATTCTATATGTTTGGTACATCTATGGAAAAGTACTGGGGCAGTTTCAGGCTGACGCTCTATTATTTTATCGGTATGGTTTCAGCAATAATAGCTGCTTTTATAACAGGATACGGGACATCTGAGTTTATCATTCTGTCCATTTTCCTTGCATTTGCTTATATAAATCCTGACTTTAAGCTTCTTTTGTTTTTCATTATACCGGTTAAGGTTAAATACCTTGCTTGGTTTGAGCTTTTGTATGTGCTGTACACCATAATGTTTGGTTACCTGTATGTTAAGATTGCAGCAATATTATCATTTACCAGCTTCATTATGTTCTTTGGCAGTGATATGTATCAAAGATGGGTGGGGCCCAAGGTTAAGAAGTTGATAAAGCAGCAAAAAAGAAGGAAATTCAAGGTTATTGTGCCTGAGAGAAATTTTAAGATTGTTCATAGGTGCAGGGTTTGCGGAAGAACATCAGAGGATTACCCTCAATTGAAATTTGGCTATTGCCGAACTTGCGGAAGTGATTATGAATACTGCAGCGATCATCTGGGGAAACATAAACACTGATCTGCAGATAAAAGTAGTCAAATGTAAGCTTTTTGCACTTTTAATCTAATTAAAGCATTAACCGGATTTGGTCTTCAAATCCGGTTAAAATTATTATTTGTTCTATTTTATAATGTTGTTGTGGAGGTGTATTCCACCTTTATTGTGTCGTCTTTCTGCCTTGCAAGCTTTGCTTTATTCCCTCTTCCGTCTTCAATATTGAGCTTTTCAAGCTTGCATTCAACAAAA
Source organism: Pseudobacteroides sp. (assembly GCF_036567765.1). Lineage (NCBI taxonomy): Bacteria > Bacillati > Bacillota > Clostridia > Eubacteriales > Oscillospiraceae > Pseudobacteroides > Pseudobacteroides sp. Next base: position 25,033 of record NZ_DATCTU010000103.1, on the reverse strand, counting down.
AAATTAACAACGGTTGTTTCAACAAATCCAGCCCAGTTTTGTTTTTTTTCGATAATGTCTGAAGAAACCTCTAAGATTTCCTCAATATTATTGTTTTCATTTGTAGACATGTTTTTCACCTTTCTTCGTGTTTTATTTGAAATATTAAAGTTGACAACATTATTATCTTACCACCTTTAATCGGTTCTTGGAAGTATTAAAGAAGAAATTCCATCAATGTCTTAAGCTTCTTATCAAGAAACCCGGGTATATATTCATGACCGAAATATCTGAACACAGATATTTCCTTTGAGCATTTCATATGGTTGAATGCGGCAAACACGGTTGATGGAGGAGTAATTGTGTCAACAAGTCCTATTGATGTGAGGCAGTGACATTTAATATTAGGTGCAAGATTCATCATATCAAAATATGAGAGGGTCTTTTTGGCTTCAATCTCAATTTGAGGATCTGCTGAATTACGCCTGAAAAATTCATTCAATTCACCATATGGCCCCTCTGGACAAATATCTATTGCCCTATTAAAGTGAGACAGAAATGGGTATTCGGTAACAGAAAGTACCGGAATTGGCGATAATGCTGCAGTAGCTAAAGCTAAGGCACCACCCTGGCTCTCTCCCACTACTGCTATTTTGTCTTTGTTGACGCCTTCGATAGATGCCAATATTTCCGCAGCTCTAACCGCATCCATGTAAACCGCTCGATAGTAGTATTTTTCAGGTGATAGCAAGCCCTTGGTCATCCAGCCTGTGCTGTGTCCATGGGTGGATACTACATTATCAATGCTGTCTCCCTGCTGGCCCCTGCAGAACATAAAAAGTACGGCATATCCACGAAGGGCATAATTAGCCACATCATGATGCCTGCCGTCAAAAGCCCAGTTATAGCCATGAAAATGCAGTATACCCGGATGAGGACCTTGGGTCTGTGGAATTGCAAACCATCCTGATATATGGGAATTATTAAAGCCCTTAAAGCTGAGCTTATACATTTTTATACCCTTGGCAGGATAATCAATGGGGTCAAGAGAATACTCCAAAGGGACAGATTCTAATTCGGAAAGAGAATTTTCCCAGAATGCGTTGAAATCTTTCTCTCTTGTCAGAGCTGGTAAATATTCTTTTAATTCACTTAAAGGCATATCATAGGGTTGATTCATAATGTTCCTCCTTAACTGATTTTGTTGTCCAAATGATTCATTTTCATATAAACATTAACCATTTTCGTGACGATATTAGTATAGACTTATGTTTTAGCTATTGAAAACATACGGTGACAAATTGAAACTGCTATTTTTAATATACTATACAATGTAATATTTTTCAAATTAATTAAGGAATAAAAATAATCAGGGAGTGTGATCATATGCCAAGTGTTTTAATAGTTGATGATGCAGCATTCATGAGGACATCGCTGAAACTGATGCTTGAAAGGAATGGTTTTACCGTTGTGGGAGAAGCAGAGAACGGAGTCGCATGTATTCAGAAGTATGTAGAGCTAAAGCCCGATATAGTTACAATGGATATTACAATGCCTATCCTAGATGGTATAGAAGCAACCAAAAAGATTAAGGAATTGGATCCAAAAGCAAAAGTAATCATAGTATCGGCAATGGGGCAGGAGGCATATGTGAGGGATGCTGTAGTAGCAGGTGCCAAGAATTTTATAGTAAAGCCATTCAAGGAAGATCATGTCATGAAAGTTTTAAATTCATTGTAATATCCCGGTATTGCTTTATTAACACATAATAAGAAGAGGTGGTTTAATTGTCTGATAACTACAGAGAGCCTATGTTGGAAATGTACAAATTTGAGACAAATCAACTTATTGAGCAGTTGGAGCAGCTTATTATCTCAAGCGAAAAATCCAGTTGCTATTCTCAGGAAGCCATTAATGAGATTTTTAGAATTATGCATACAATAAAGGGCTCATCTGCAATGATGCTTTTTAATGGAATCTCTACTCTGGCACATTCAATAGAGGATTTGTTTTTTTTTCTGAGAGAATCAAAGCCTGCTAAGGTGGATTACATTAAACTAAGTGATCTTATTCTTTGCTGTACGGATTTTATCAAGGAAGAGCTCTCAAAGATTGAGAGGGGGATTGAGCCGGATGGTGACTCCGGAGATCTGGTAAATAACATCAAGACATACCTTGGGGATTTGAAAGGAGTTGGAGGCATTTCAGCATCTGAGAAAGCAGCCAGTTCCGAGGAAAAGACTGCTGATAATAAAAAACAGAAATATTATATTACCTATAGCTTAAATGGTGATACTGTAAAAACTTGCTTCAGGGCTGCTTTGTATTTTGACGATGGCTGCGAAATGGAGAACATTCGTGCCTTTTCAGTCCTACATTCTTTGAAGGATGTAGCACAAGATATAATGAGTGAGCCATCGGATATTATTGAAAATGAAGAAAGTGCCCAAGTTATAAGGGAAAACGGGTTCAAGATGTTTTTTAACAGCAACAGCTCCTTTGAAGACATTGAAAAGATCCTCAAAGAGACGATATTCCTAAAAAAGCTTGAGTTGGAAGTTGTGGAGAAGGGCGAGGCGGCTCCAGCAATTAAGAAAAAACCGATAATAGATCTTGAAAGCCCTAAACCTGTTATGCCTGAGTCTGCAAAACCTGAAAGGGAAAAGGAGCAGGCTGGTAAATCCACGCAGCAAAACATAATAAGCGTAAATGTAAGCAAGCTTGACAAACTTATGGACCTGGTTGGGGAATTGGTTATTTCTGAAGCAATGGTTACAAGCAATCCTGATTTGAGAGGCTTGAGCCTTGATAATTTCAGCAAGGCGGCAAACCAATTGAAGAAAATCACCAGTGAGCTTCAGGATATTGTCATGTCTATTAGAATGGTACCTCTATCTGGGACTTTCCACAAAATGAATAGAATTGTCCGAGATATGTGTAAGAAGCTCAATAAGGATGTAGAGCTTGAAATACTAGGTGAGGAAACAGAAGTTGACAAAAATATAATTGAAAATATATCCGACCCATTAATGCACCTTATAAGAAATTCAATTGATCATGGTATCGAAACAAAGGAAGAGAGAAAACAAAAAGGTAAGAGTGCAAAGGGAAAAATAACCCTGGAAGCTAAAAATGAGGGCGGAGAAGTAATAATCATTGTAAAGGATGACGGAAGAGGACTAAACAAGGATAAGATACTTCGAAAAGCAATTGATAACGGACTTATTCAGGATACAGGCAAAGACATTTCCGAGAGGGAGATTTTTTCAATGATATTTTTGCCGGGGTTTTCCACAAAGGAGAATGTGACGGAGTTTTCAGGCAGGGGTGTGGGTATGGATGTTGTGTCAAACAACATTGAGAAAATCGGCGGAATTGTTAATGTAGACAGCACAGTTGATGAAGGAACCACAATGACTATAAGGATACCCCTGACTTTGGCAATAATTGACGGTATGAATATAAGAGTTGCTAATTCAACATATACAATTCCTATAACATCAATAAAAGAATCCTTTAGGATAAAAGAAAATGAACTTATAACAGATCCGGATGGAAATGAAATGATAATGGTCAGGGGAGATTGCTATCCTGTCATTAGGATACACAGGCTATTTAATATAAATGATTCCATAACCAATATACATGAAGGTATTACAATTATGGTAGAAAGTGAAATGAATACAGTATGCCTTTTTGCGGATGAGCTTTTAGGCGAACAGCAGGTAGTTGTTAAGGCACTTCCTCAATATATTAAGAAGGTCAGAGGAATCGCAGGCTGTACGCTGCTTGGAGAAGGAACCATTAGCCTTATTCTTGATATTGCAGCAATTGTAAAAAATAAATAAGCTGTTCTATGATAAAAAACTGAAAGGAGAATAATTATGGCTCAATTAATGGAAGAAATGGAATTAGATCGAGAGGATTCTCAGAGGGACAAATTTTTGACATTTTCACTGGGAAAAGAATTTTATGGAGTTGAGATAAGATATGTAATGGAGATAATTGGGATTCAACCCATTACAGAAGTACCTGAACTGCCGCATTATATTAAAGGTATCATAAACTTGAGAGGAAAAATAATACCTGTTATGGATGTAAGGCTAAGGTTTAAAAAAGAAGCAAACGAGTATAATGACAGGACATGTATTATTGTAATCGAGGTAAGAGATGTATTTATAGGATTGATAGTTGATGCTGTCTCCGATGTGTTGGATATATCTTCTTCCGATATTGTTCCTCCCCCGGAGGTTAATGCAAATAGCAATAACAAATATATAAAGGGGATAGGAAAGGTTGGAAGCGATGTTAAGCTGCTATTGGACTGTGAAAAACTAATTAATGATGATGACGGTCAATTGCTTTTGAATATTTAGCAGCTGCAGAAGCACGACTTTTGTCCTTTATGCAGGGATGAGTATATTGACGGGTACTTTTATGTACAAATAAGGAGGATTCCTGAATGAAATGGTTTCACAATCTTAAGATAAGCACAAAGCTGCTTACAGGATTTATAATGGTAGCGATTATTGCAGGTGTGGTAGGTATTGTTGGAGCAATTAATATGAAGAATCTCGACGAATCCAATACGCTGCTTTATGAAAAATACACAGTGCCTTTAAATGAAGTTGCAAGTATTGCAACATTGTTTCAAAGGATTAGGGTGGAAACCAGGGATTTAATAATTGTAAATTCAAAGGAAGAGATTGCAGCTATCACTAAAACTATTGAAGATTTAAGAAAAGAAATAGATGCTTTCTCTTCAGAGGTAGAAAAAACAATTGTTTCTAAAGAGTTTGAAAAAATATTTATCGAGTTTGTTGCATCAAGAAACGAGTACAGTAAGCACCTGGACAAGCTGATACTGTTGGCTGAGGCAAATAAAGACTCAGAAGCATTTAATTATCTGAACGGTGAGATGAACAAGGCTGCAGTGGCTGAAAGGGACCTCATAGAAAAGATGTCCAAGATGAAGGTTGATGCAGCGAAGGAAAGATCGGGTAACAACACCAAACAGGCAAGTTCAGCTATCATTCTCATGGTGGTACTGATAATAGTAGGTATGACACTAGCAGTTATACTTGGAATAATTATATCCAGAGCGATATCAAGGCCCATAAAACAAACTGTTGTAATGCTGGATGAAATGAAGCTGGGGATACTCAATAGAAGGCTCAGGCTTGGTACAAAAGATGAAGTGGGGCAAATGGCTGCTGCAATGGATGAGTTTGCTAGTGATTTGCAGAATAATGTTGTTGGGGTCATGAAAAAAATTGCCGAGGGCGATGTGAGTGTAAATGTAGAACCAAAAGACCCACAGGATGAGATTTCACCAGCAATCAAAAAAACCATTGAAACCATAAGAGGGATTATTAGTGATACAGGAAGCCTTATTAAGTCTACTCAGGAAGGAAAACTTGATACAAGAGGAAATGCTGTTGTCTACTCCGGCAGTTGGAGGGAATTGGTCATTGGCATAAATAGCCTCATTGATGCTTTTGTAGCCCCTATCAATGTTACTGCCGACTATCTGGACAGAATAAGCAAGGGTGACATACCTCATAAGATTACAGATACTTATTATGGAGATTTTAACGAGATAAAGAATAATATAAACACTTTGATAGACAACCTTAACAGATTTATAGAGGGTATGGAATATATGTCAAAGCAGCATGACTTAGGTGACATTGATGTTGTTGTTCCTGAGGATAAGTTTGAAGGGGCATACAAAGAGATGGCAAAGGGTGTTAATGCAATGGTTAACGGCCATATAACAGTCATGAAGAAGGCTATGGCATGTCTATCGGAGTTTGGAAAGGGAAACTTTAATGCGGAATTGGAAAAATTTCCGGGTAAAAAGGCTTTTATAAATGAAAACATCGAAGCCATGAGAAAGAATTTGAAAGACGTTAACAGTGAAATTAGCAAACTGATAGAGGCTTCAGAGGAAGGAAGGCTCAGCGAGAGAGGAAACGATAAGGCTTTTGCCGGAGACTGGGCATCTCTTATAAAGGGCTTGAACGGACTTATCGATAAGATCGTTGAACCCATATTGGAAGCCGCTTCTGTTCTTGATGAAATGGCAAAGGGCAATCTGCAGGCCAGGGTAGCCGGCAGCTATAAAGGTGATCATGCCAGGATAAAAGAAGCAATGAACTTTACATTATCCACAATAGCAGGGTATATTAATGAAATTTCAAGCGTGTTGACAGAAATGGCAAACGGGAACCTGAATGTTACTATGTCTGCCAATTATCTCGGAGACTTTATCGAAATAAGGGATTCGCTAAATAATATAATCATATCTCTCAATGACGTTCTTGGACAAATGAACAATGCTGCTGAGCAAGTTGCTGCAGGATCAAGGCAGGTATCCGAATCCAGCCAGGCACTTTCGCAGGGATCTACCGAACAGGCAAGCTCCATAGAGGAATTAACCGCATCTATGGCAGAAATAGCCGAGCAAACAAAGCAAAATGCACTGAACGCGAATCAGGCCAATGATTTGGCTATATGTGCCAAGGATAATGCAGTACAGGGAAATGAGAGAATGAAGGGCATGCTTAGATCAATGGAGGAAATTAATTTAGCTTCTGCAAATATATCCAAAATAATAAAGGTAATAGATGAAATAGCGTTCCAGACAAATATTCTTGCTCTTAATGCGGCTGTTGAAGCGGCAAGGGCAGGGCAGCACGGTAAAGGATTTGCTGTAGTAGCAGAGGAAGTAAGGAACTTGGCAGCAAGAAGTGCCAATGCAGCAAAAGAAACCACTTCTCTTATTGAGGGTACAGTGCGTAAGGTAGAAGACGGCACGACCATTGCAAATGATACGGCAGGAGCACTTAATTTGATAGTAGAAGGTGTAACAAGAGCTACAATGCTGGTAGGAGATATAGCCAAGGCTTCAAATGAGCAGGCGATAGGCATTAGCCAGGTTAATCAGGGAATTAGCCAGGTATCTCAGGTAACCCAGTCCAATTCAGCTACTGCTGAAGAAAGTGCTGCAGCAAGCGAAGAACTTTCCAGCCAGGCAGAAATTTTAAATGAGATGGTATCAAGGTTCAAATTAAGAAAGTCAAATGCCATTATTGGCCTTGAAGTTAATAATGATAATGCGATGGCACAGGAACATCATTTGAAGAAAAAGCAACAAAAAAACACAAAGCATAAAGCTGAGACATCTGCAGGAAAGTTAAATATAAATTTAAGCGATAATGATTTTGGAAAGTATTAAGGGTAAGATAAAAAATAGATAAGGTGTGATTCGGTTGGATTTGGATATTTCAAAAAGCATAACCGATAAAGAGTTTGTGCTTATAACTGACTTTTTAAAGACAAATTACGGGGTAAGGATCGGACCGGAGAAAAAGTCTCTTTTAGTAAGCAGGTTGGGATCCTTACTCAAGGATAAGGGGTTTACAAAGTTTTCAGAGCTTTATGATTATGTCATTGCTGATCGGACAGGTGAAGCAGTAGTGAATTTAGTGGATAAACTTACAACAAATCATACCTTTTTTATGAGAGAAAGTGATCACTTTGAATACTTCGGAAATACAATTTTACCTTGGTTGGAGAATGGCATAAGGGACAGGGATTTAAGGGTCTGGAGTGCTGGTTGTTCGACAGGAGAGGAACCTTATACCCTCAGTATGCTTATAAATGACCATTTTGAAGGAAAAAAAGGAATGTGGAATACAAAACTGCTTGCCACTGATATTTCCACAGTAGTATTAAATAAAGCCGCAGCAGGTATTTATTCAAATGAGCAGATAGAAATGCTTCCTGCAAACTGGAAGGTTAAATATCTTGACAGAATTAACGATGAGAATTATGGGATTAAACGGCACATAAAGGATAATGTGATCTTTCGGAGGTTTAATTTGATGGAGGACATCTTTCCGTTCAAGAAAAAATTCCATGTTATATTTTGCAGGAACGTAATGATTTACTTTGATGAAAATACAAAAAAGACTTTGATTAATAAATTTTATGATATGACAGAGCCAGGAGGCTACCTCTTTATCGGTCACTCAGAGTCCATAGGCAGGGAACAGTCGCGGTATAAATATATAATGCCAGCAGTATATAGAAAATAGGTGATGCTATGAATAACAGAAAAATAAAAGTTTTGGTCGTCGATGACTCATTGGTTTTTAGGGAAACCCTCGCAAAGGGTATTTCAAAAGACAGGGGGCTGGAGGTAGTGGCTACAGCGTCTGATCCTTTTATGGCAAGGGATAAGATTATAGAATTTGAGCCTGATGTTATGACATTAGACGTTGAAATGCCCAAAATGGACGGTATTGAATTTCTAAGAAGGCTTATGCCTCAATACCCTCTGCCAGTAGTAGTGGTAAGTGCTGTCAGCAGTAATGTGTTTGATGCTTTGAATGCAGGAGCTGTGGATTTTGTTACAAAGCCTGATGTGAGGTATGGGACCAATATGGACAGCCTTATTAACGAGCTTGTTATCAAAATAAAAATTGCATCTACAGCCAAGCTGGGGCATTGGAAAAACAATAAACCAAATGACAAGACATTGGATAGTGCAAATGCCAGGAATAAAGATATAATAATTGCAATAGGTGCATCAACTGGGGGCACTGAAGCAATATATGAGGTTATAAGGAAATTTCCGGAGGATATGCCCGGAGTGGTTATTGTGCAGCATATGCCTCCTGTTTTTACAAGAATGTATGCTGAAAGGCTAAACAACACATGTTCATTAACTGTAAAGGAAGCTAAGACCGGTGATTTGGTTGTACCTGGGACTGTACTTATTGCTCCCGGTGACAGCCATATGAGGCTGAAAAGGGGTGGCAGTATATATTCTGTAGAGTGCTTTAAAGGTGATAAGGTAAACGGTCATTGTCCCTCGGTTGATGTGCTTTTTGATTCGGTATCAAAAGTAGCCGGAAAGAATGCAATAGGTATCATCTTAACCGGAATGGGTTATGATGGTGCCAAGGGACTTTTGGAGATGAAGAGCAAGGGTGCTAAGACAGTAGGGCAGGATGAGGCTAGCTCCGTGGTTTATGGAATGCCAAAAGTTGCATATGACATAGGTGCTGTTGAAAAACAAGCCCCGGTTAGTGATATTGCCCGGGTTGTGTATTCTTATGTAAAATCGGTTACCTAGAAAACTATACAGTAAGAATAACTGCTGTTTGTAAAATTGGGAGAGAGATGATTTGATTATTATAGGGATAGGTGAACATGCGGTTACAAATGAATATGGAGAAATCATTATAACATATGCCCTTTCTTCTTGTGTTGCCGTGACGGTATATTCACCTGATAAGTATGTGGCGGCAATGGTACACGTATATCTTCCGGAGTATTCCAAACGGCCGGCACTCAAAAGCATTAATCCATGGGCATATGCGGATACTGCGGTTCCTATGCTTATCCAGAAGGTTTGCGATAATTATAAATGTAATAAATATGAACTTGAAATAAAAATCTTTGGAGGAGCTGAGTCTAGAAATAAGTCAGATATATTTAAAATAGGCAGGAGAAATGTAGAAGCAGTAAATAAGGCATTGAGTCTTTTAAATCTATGTGTATCTTACAGTGATATAGGTGGCAGCAGCAGCAGAACTGTCACATTATATTCCGATTCAGGAGAAGTCAAGGTGAGTTATTTACCCTTAAATATTTAGCTGAGAGGTTTTTGGTTATGAAATGTATAAACGATAGGGATCTGACAATAAAACAGGGAAGCTTTTCCTTCGAGGACCTGCAGAAGACATTGACAAGTATTGCTGACGGAATAATCAGTATCGATACCGAAGGAAATGTTTTGTTTATGAATGAAGCTGCAGAGCTGCTGACAGGATGGAGCTTTAAAGGTGCTTCTGGAATGAAGATTTCCGATGTATTTGCACTTGTTCATTTTATAACAGGAGAAACCCTTGAAAACCCATTTGAAAAGGTGATTAAAACCGGCATCCAAAGCGGGTTGGGCAGTTATTATGCATTGGTATCAAAGGATGGAACCAGAAAACTTTTATCAGCAAACATTGCACCTATAAAGTGCGGACTCGGTGAAGTCAGCGGAGCAGTTGGAGTATTCAGGGACATAACAAGATTAAAAAAAATAGAAGATGAGCTGAGGGACGAGAGGAATAATTTAAGGAGTATTTTTCAATACGCTCCTGTAGGTCTTATTATAGTAGATAATAATTCCATAATATTGGACGTAAATAACGCTTTTTTAAGAATTATAGATAAAGATATTGAGTCTGTTAACGGTAAGCTTTTTGGTGAGGGTATAAGCTGTGAAAACAGTGAAATAGGAGGATGCAAAAATGGTCCTAAGTGCTCGGCATGTGCACTGCATAATGCAATCAGGAAAGTAATGAGCACAGCAGAACCTGTAAGTGATTGCAGTGTTACCTATAACCTCTATAAAAATGGGGTTTTTATCAGACATCACTTCAAGATAAGTGCCGTACCCATAAAGATTTCAGATGTTAACTGTGCAATGCTTGTTGTAGAGGATGTGACAAATCAGAAAAAAATTGAGAATGAATTAAAGGAAAATGAAAGAAAATACAGAAACCTGTTTATGAATATGCTGAACGGTTTTTCATATAATAAGCTTATTCTGGACCCCCAAAAAAAACCTGTTGATTATCTGATAATGGAGGCTAACGACGAATTTTGCAGGATGGTAGGGAAATCAAAAGAAGATGTTGTAGGAAAAAGGGCTTCAGAGGTATTTGGCAAATTTCGAAATGCTGAGATTGATATGATTGAGGAATATAGCAAGGTAGCCCTAAGTGGTGAAGTTATACGGTTTGAACAGCAAATGTCAGGTAATGAAGATAAATGGTTAAGTTCGTTAGTATACTCAAACGAGAAGGAGTATTTTGCATTGATATGCTCCGACATAAGCGAGGAAAAAAGGGCACAGCGGGAAATGAGAAAAGCAATGGAGGCTACTAATTCAGCATATAAAGCCAAAAGTGAGTTCCTTGCAAATATGAGCCACGAAATAAGAACGCCTTTAAATGGTGTTGTGGGTATGGTTGATCTAACTTTAACTACTGACCTTACTCCAATTCAGAGGGACAATTTGAAAACTGCAAAAGCATGTGCAGACTCGCTGCTGAGAATAATAAACGATGTCCTTGACTTTTCAAAGCTTGAAGCAGGCAAAATGATTGTAGAGAAAATAAGATTCGATCTTAAAAATATATGCGATAACATAATCAAAGCTCACGCATTAAAGGCAAGGGACAAAGGGCTTTGTTTGAAGTACGACATAGACAAAGAAGTTCCCCTTCAATTAATTGGAGATCCAAACAGACTGAATCAGGTTTTGAATAATCTAATCAACAATGCATTGAAATTTACCGAGAAGGGCAGAGTTGATATACATATTTCTCTTGTTAGCAGAAATAATAATTCTGTAAAGCTGCAGTTTATCATTAAGGATACCGGGATAGGCATATCAAGGGATGATATGGACAAATTGTTTAAAAGCTTTACCCAGGTTGATGGTTCCCATACAAGAAAATATGGAGGAACCGGATTGGGGTTGGTGATTTCCAAAGAGCTTTTAAATTTGATGGGAAGCACCATTAGTGTACAAAGTGAAAAAAATGTTGGAAGCACATTTTCATTTATGCTTGACTTTGGAATCGGCCAGGGTAACTTTACCCAATATACTGAGGATAATAGGATTTGCAAATCCCAGTATAGGGCACATATACTCGTTGCTGAAGATGATAAGGTAAATCAGATAGTCATTTGCAGAATGTTGGACGAGAAAGGATATACATATGATGTGGCCGATAATGGCATTGAAGCGGTGCAAAAGTTTATAGAAAAGGACTTTGATCTTTGTATTATGGATATCCAAATGCCCCAAATGGATGGAATTCAAGCAACCAGGCTAATAAGGGAATCTAAAAAGAAGGCGGGAAAGCATATACCCATAGTTGCTCTGACTGCACATGCACTTCATGGTGACAGGGAAAGGTTTTTAAGTTTGGGAATGGATGAGTATCTATCAAAGCCTATAATTATGAATGATTTTTTTAAAAAAATTGAAGGTCTTATTGATACAAATAATTCCCAGAAAGAAAATATAAAGGAAAATGTAAACATAAGCATTAATGACGGGATAGAAGCATGCACATCAGATGATCAATTGGATAACTTTGAGTTAATAAGCAGAAAGTCCGATGAATTGGGGAAAGCTATTATATCAAAAGATGTTAATACCATAGAGGCTGTAGCACACGAGATAAAGCTACTGGCAGCTGAGATTGGCATAGACCAGCTAAAAACATTGATGTTCAGGATAGAGCTTGCATCAAGAAGAGAGGATATTAATGAAGCTTTAATATTAAATAATGAATTCATAAAATTGCTTAGAATTAAGGGTTTGAAGTAATTAACTGATTTTTAAGGATCAAAATATGTTTAATAAAATAAAAGGAGGTCCTCTTATGAGAATTTTGATAGCAGAAGATGATATGGCAAGCAGAAAGTTTTTATCCAGATTCTTATCAAAGTTTGGCGAATGCGATATAACTGTAGACGGAATGGAGGCTATCGAAGCGTTTATGGTTTCCTTTGATATAGGCAGGCAGTATGATTTGATTTGCCTTGATATTATGATGCCTAAGCTCGATGGTATAAAGGTTCTGAAAACAATCCGAGAAATTGAAAAGCAAAAGGGCATATCTGAGGAAAAACAGGTTAAAATTATTATGACAAGTGCATTAAACGAGTTGGATGTTGTAAACAATTCCTTTGAGACAGGAAGTGAGGCTTATGCAACAAAGCCAATCAATACCGAAAAGTTTGAGGAGGTTATGAAGAAGCTGAATTTGATAAAATAGATCGACTTTATTTATAATTATTTAATAAACTATGAGCAAATTATAATTGACCTATGGGCTAATTTCATGTAAAATTAAAATATATCAGTAAAGTTACTAAGTAAAAAGTAATATTACAAAAATGCATGTAATATTAAATATTTGATTAATAATTATCTAGCAGTTGTTTATAGACAACATCACATATAAATTTGTGGTGTATGTTTATGTTTATACATATTTAGCATAAGTTTATTATTTTAGAGTTGAACATTGAAAATGGAATATTATTACATATTTCTTTTGAACTGAAATAAAAGATTTTTTATTTTATTTACGTACATATTTAATTAATAATATTACAAATAGCAAATAAATTTACCTTTATGGCATATTTTCGGCAAACTACATATTTCATTTGTTTTACTATACAGTTGTAGGGCTTACGCAGGCTTTTTATCTACCTGTGTGACAACACTGGACATTATATCATTATATACTGATTGCAGAAAAGCAATCAGCAGTTCAAAGTTAAGGTTTATATCAAGAGGAAGATCACCTTACACCTTTCCGTCCTTGATATTAAACACCTATTACATTAAATCATATCTTTGAAGTACTTGATTTTCATTGCAATAACTCTAAAGTTTCCAAGTGGTTTTAGTGTATATTTTAGTGTATAAAGGTTTACTGGTGTATATAATCAGTTTAAAAGTTTTTCTTTTAGACTGAAACTTATATTATTTATTTTTCAAAATTATAGGAGGGTAAAAGAAATGAGAAAAAAGCTATCCATTTTAGGTCTGCTGATACTTATTATTTTGGCAGCTAAAACGACCTGCTTTGCAGGCAATCTGTTGGACCAAAGCGATTTTAGCGGCACTACTGCTTTGCCTTGGACAACTGTTCCGTCTGCACCTGGAGTTGCATCAGGAAAGATTGTTAACGGTGAGTACGTTTTGACAATTACAAATCCTGGTGTTAACAAATGGGATGTACAATTCAGACACAGAGGCATTACTTTACAAAAGGGACATACATATGAAGTAAAATTCAAATTACGTTCTGCAGTTGACTGTAAGGTATATGCAAAAGTTGGAGATCAGGATACACCTTACAAGGAATACTGGTCAAATGCCAATACACCAATTGAATTGATTGGCGGAGAAGAAAAACTTGTATCCCAAACCTTTGTAATGGCTGATAACACTATTTCCGGTGTTGAATTCGCATTCCAGTTTGGCGGAGAAATGGCCAGCGAGATTTATCCATATACTGTTGCCATAGATGATGTATATCTTCTGGATGAACAGTTTACACCAACTATACCACCTGAACTTGCTCCTGCACCCGATGTACGTGTTAATCAGGTAGGATATTTCCCTAACGGACAGAAAAAGGCTACTTTGGTTAGTGATTCAACTACACCTGTAAAATGGTACTTAAGAGACAAGGAAAATATAGTTGTTGCATCAGGAAATACTAAAGTAATAGGCCTTGATGCTGCTTCAGGTGATAAGGTCCATATAATTGACTTTTCATCATACAAGCAACCAGGAACTGAATATAAAATCACTGTAGGAAAAAGCACTAGTCATCCTTTTGATATTTCAACCAGCCTGTATTCAGTTATGAAATATGATGCAATGAGATATTTCTACCACGCAAGAAGCGGTATTGAAATTACAATGCCTTACTGTACAGAGCCACAATGGGCTAGAAGAGCTGGACATAAACCTGATGTCGGAATAGCATTGCCTCAGACAGGAGAATATACTCTTGATGTAACAGGCGGATGGTATGATGCAGGTGACCATGGAAAGTATGTTGTTAACGGTGGTATTTCTGTTTGGACTCTTTTGAATCTTTATGAAAGATCAAAACAGGTAGGCGGAGCTGCTGTCACAGCTTTTAGAGATGGTAAGCTTATTATACCGGAAAATACAAAATCATCTTCAATCTATGTTAATGAAAAATATAACGGTACACCTGATATTCTCGATGAATGTAAATGGGAAATGGATTTCCTTCTTAAGATGCAAATTCCCGAAGGATATCCGAACGCAGGTATGGCATTGCATAAAATCAATGATAAAAAATGGACTATGTTAGGTCTTGAGCCAGCAGATGATAAAGAGGAACGTAACTTGTATCCTGCAAGCACTGCTGCTACATTAAATCTTGCTGCAACTGCTGCACAGGCTTCACGTTTATGGAATATTGTGGATTCAAAGTATTCTGCTAAACTCTTAGCAGCAGCTGAGTTGGCATGGGATAAGGCTGTAGAAAATCCTGCAATGTATGCTCAGGCTCTTGGCGGAGGCGGCGGTGAATACGGCGACTCAAATGTGAAAGATGATTTCTACTGGGCTGCTTGTGAATTATATGTTACAACAGGTAAAGCTAAGTATTTGGATTACATGAAGAGTTCCGAGTATTATCTCCAAATGCCATCCAAGTTCGGAACTATAACTGGATGCTTCGACTGGGCAGTAACAAACGGATTGGGTACATTAACACTTGTTACAGCACCAAACAATCTTCCACAGGCTGATTTGGAAACTGCAAAAAGAAATATAATAGCTGCTGCTGACAGTTTTATGGCTGTTCAAGCTAAAGAAGGCTATGGAGCACCTTTAGAGCCAAGTTACTACACATGGGGTTCAAACTCATTTATTCTCAATGAATGTATAGTAATGGGTGTATCTTACGATATAACCAAGGATAGCAAGTATATAAACGGAATTACCGAAAGCTTTGATTACTTATTAGGACGTAACCCTAATGATAAGTCATATGTTTCCGGATACGGAGAAAAACCACTTAGAAATCCGCACCATCGTTTCTTCGCACGCCAGGCGAACAGCAAATTCCCAACTGTACCTCCAGGATTTGTATCCGGCGGACCTAATTCAGGTACCGAAGATCCATATGTTCAGGAAGCCGGAATAAAAGGAATGCCACCACAAAAATGCTTCATCGACCACATTGAATCATGGTCAACTAATGAAGTAACAATCAACTGGAATGCACCATTTGTTTGGGTAACAGAATTCCTTGATGAAGTTGGCGGAAGTATTACTGAAAGCGTAAGAGAAGACATCAATAAGGATAAGGCTGTAAACATGATGGACGTTGCAGCAATGGCTAGAGCATTTAATGGAGTTGCAGGCGATTCAGTATATGACTCAAGATGCGACCTTGATAATGATGGAGCTATTAACATGAATGACGTAGTAATTCTTGCTAAGAAATTCGGTTTTACTTATTAATTCAATAAAAAGAGTTCATGATAATTTTAAAGGCTGGAGCACCAAGTGCTTCAGCCTTTTTATATTATATGTCTTTATTGTCCTTTGGCGGAGGAGGCCCATAAAACTGATAATAGTTACATTGTATTTTTCCGTTATAAAGCTTTCTCTTTTTGCTGGCCCTGCTCCCAAAAAGCTTTTCAAACTCAGGGTGTGAGGTCAATATATAATAGGACCATGTATCAAACTGTTTAAAAACCTGTCCTATTTGACGATATAGTTTTTCAACTTCTTTGCTTTCGCCTATACGCTCTCCATAAGGAGGGTTGCATATTATGAAACCATATTTGTATCTTGATTTGATGTCAGCTGCGGGTAGTCTTTGAAAATGAATATCATTTTCTACACCAGCCTGTTTGGCGTGGTATCTGGCAAGGCTCATAACATCGTTATCTATGTCTGAACCGCTGATTCGCAGCTCTCTATCATTTTTAACAAGATCGTGTGCTTCTTCCCTTGCTTTAGTCCAAAGGGAGGAGTTTATATTATCCCATTTTTCCGAGATAAACTCCCTTTTAAGCCCGGGGGCAATGTTTTTTGCTATTAAGGCAGCCTCAATAGGTATTGTTCCGGAGCCGCAAAAAGGATCAATCAAGACGCGATCGTGCTTCCACCTGCTTATAAGGAGCATGGCAGAGGCCAGAGTTTCTTTCAGCGGGGCATGGGCAACGAGCTTTCTATATCCTCTTTTGTGAAGTCCCGCACCGCTTGTGTCAATGGTCAGTGTTGCCATGTCTTTTAACAGTGCTACCTCAATTTTATAAGTGGGTCCGGTTTCTTCAAACCAACTGATTTTGTACTTTTCTTTGAGTTTTTCCACAACTGCTTTTTTTACTATTGCCTGACAGTCAGGTACACTGAAAAGCTTTGAATTGATGGATTTTCCTTCAACAGGAAAGTTTGCATTTTTGGGTATCCATTCATGCCACGGCAAAGCCTTTGTTTTTTCAAACAATTCGTCAAAGGTAAGTGCCTGAAACTCTCCCATCTTTAATAAAATCCTGTCGGCTGTTCTAAGCCACAGATTTGACTTTACAATGGCATCTTCATCACCTGAGAAGGTAACCTTGCTGTTTTCTATATACTGATCCTCGTATCCGAGGTACTTCAGTTCTCTTCCTACTACTGCTTCAATTCCGAAGGCTGAAGTTGCAATTAAGTGTAGTTTGCTCATTTTTGTATCTCCGTTCAATAAAGTTTCATATGTTATATGCGGGAAAAAGGTTCCACGGGTATAAGTCCGGCGGTTGGGACGTAAATGTCATGTTTTCATTTTGGGTAGGGTGCTTAAAACCTATTTCCCGAGACCATAGTGCTATCTGTGCCTTTACATTGCCGGCACTACCGTATTTTGCATCGCCGTACAGCGGATGACCTATGGTTGAAAATTGTACCCTTATCTGATGGGGCCTTCCGGTATGAAGTTTAACCCTCGCAAGTGAAAGGCCTTCCATAGAAGAAAGTATATCATAGCTTAATATTGCTTCCTTTGACTCGGGTGTACCGGGGGATACCGATTTAACCTGGTTTGTGCTGGTGTTTTTCAGCAGATAGTGTTTCAGTGTATCGGATAATTTTGTTGGAGTGCCTATTGTCACTGCGTAATAGACCTTACTAAACTCCCGCTTTCGTATTTGATCGGAAAGCCTTGATGCAGCCTTTGATGTTTTGGCAAAAACCATTACACCTCCAACGGGGCGATCCAGTCTGTGAACCAGGCCTAAAAAAACATTGCCTGGCTTGTTATATCTAAGTTTTAGATCATCCTTCAATAGGGTCAGCAGATCCAAATCCTCCGATTGGTCTTTCTGAGTAGGTAAATTAACCGGTTTTTCAATAACCAGAACATGATTATCTTCGTAGATCAGGTTAATTTTTATGGAATTTTTCAATGGCTAGGCCTCCCAACGTCCGTAAATTCCGCAGGGGAGTAATAGCCCCGGAGCTGTTATGGGCAGTCCCACTTCTCCGCATGTAACCTTGCCTCCTATTTTATTACCAAGGAGCACATTAAGTATATTTTGAATGATTATGGGGGAGAAGCCTGTTGTATATGAGTTTACAAGCATGAACAGCGGTTTGTCGGACAAAATCTTTGCACACTCTTCAATAATCATATACAGAGATTCTTCTATTTTCCACAATTCACCCTTAGGGCCCCTGCCATAAGATGGAGGATCCATGATTATTGCGTCGTATTTATTGCCCCGTCTATATTCCCTTTGGACAAACTTGACTACATCGTCGGTTATGTATCTGACCTTCCTGTCTGAAAGGCCTGAAAGATTTATATTTTCTTTTGCCCATGTAACCATGCCCTTAGATGCATCAACGTGGCATACTTCAGCACCGGCATATGCAGCAGCCACAGTTGCACCTCCTGTATAGGCAAAAAGGTTTAATACGCTTATCTTCCTTGATGCATTCTGTATTTTATCAATAATCCATTTCCAGTTTACAGCTTGCTCGGGGAATAGTCCCGTATGTTTAAAGTTGGTTGGCTCTATATAAAAGGAAAGCTTGTCATAGCTGATTGTCCACCTTTCGGGCAGCTTTATTTTAAATTCCCAATTTCCACCACCGCTTTTGCTGCGAAAATAGTGGCCGTGGGGGTTTGACCAAAGATTGCTACTATTTTGGGTAGGCCAGATAACCTGAGGATCAGGCCTCCTTAATATATATTTGCCCCATCTTTCCAACTTTTCGCCGTCCTTGGCATCTATTAACTCATAATCCTTCCAGTCATCCGCTACAATTATCAATTTATTTAACCTCCGGTACTTGTATATGTAAATATTTTTAAAAGTATGAAATTCAATAATAATCAACCTTCAAGCATATAATTATAACATATTAACAGCTAGTAGCAAAGATTGGTTTAGTTTATTTTTTCACATTTATCTACTGCTTATGTATAATAGAAGAAATAATTAATGTGGTACCGATATTATATGGAATGCGGGTATTGATTAAAACTTCTTATGTTGATATGATATATATGCTATGGCATGAATGAAATTTATAGTGTAAGTTGTTTTTTGATCATCACTATATTATAAGGAGACTATTTTATAATATGAATGTAAGATAAATATATGTTTTAGCCGATACATTAAAAAGAATATAATATGAAATATGAGGAGTGAAATAAGCATGGATGATGTAATTGAGATTGAAAACGTTCTGCCCGAAAAGTCAATTATCAAGACGAGACATCCAGGTAGTTATGATTGGGTGACAACAATTATCCGTAAAGCTTATGGAAACTGTATTGAAGTCGAGCAGGTTGAAGACTATATGGTTAAAGTATTAATGATCGGTGATAATCTGTTAATTAAATACTCAGATAAAGAATATCTTTATACTCTTGAATCAACTGTTCAGGGAATTAAATTTGCTTCTAGGTCAGTTATTTTAAATGTGAACAGTATTAAAAGGATAAAAAATATCAGGTATTCGTACAGGTATGATGCTTATTTGAGCTCCAGCTTAAAGGTGATGGAAGATTTTAGTGAAGTGTATTCTGTTGTTACCAATCTTAGTAACACGGGTATGAGTATAATTACAAAGGGTTATATGGAAATCGGTGAAAAAGTCGATATGAACGTATATCTTTCCAGTGAAAATATTATCAATTTCAAATGTGAAATTAAATGGAGCGATGTGATTTGGCCCAATAACATGTATGGGGTTCACATATTGGATATGGATAATATTAATAGAGAAAAGTTCGAAGGTTACATAAAAAGGCTGGAAAGAAAGGAAAAACGCCTGATTTCCAAGTATACTAAAAAAACAAAAATGTAGGCTTGAGGTGCTGAATTTTGAAAAAGATTGGTTTTACTACAAGCATTCCTGTTGAGATAGTTTTTGCAGCAGGAATGATTCCTGTTGACTTAAATAATGTTTTTATTACTGCGAAAAGTCCCGAAAGGAATATTGAGCAAGCAGAAAATGCAGGATTTCCAAGGAACACATGTGCATGGATAAAGGGTATTTATTCAGGGGTTATCAACTGTGAAGACATCGATACAATAATTGGAGTGGTAGAGGGTGACTGCTCTAATACAAAGGCACTGCTGGAAGTATTGGAGTTAAAGGGGATTAAGAGTATTCCGTTTTCATATCCTGGCACTGATACAGCTGAAAAACTTAAACTGGAAATTAAACGACTTTGCGAGTATTTTAATGTTAATTTGGATGAATGCAGCAAGGTCAAAGTTGAGCTTGATAAAATAAGAGAAAAGCTTGCTTATTTGGATGAGCTTACATGGAAGCACAATAAGGCTACAGGATTTGAAAATCATCTTTGGCAGGTGTCAAGCAGTGATTTTAACGGGGATTATACAGTTTTTTCTAAGGATATTACAGATTTGATCGATAAGATAGAGGCCAGAGATGAAAATAAGAGCAAGTTAAGACTAGGATATATTGGTGTTCCTCCTATTTACACAGACCTGTATGATTTTGTGGAAGAGAAGGGGGCCAGGATTGTTTACAATGAGGTTCAAAGGCAGTTTACAATGGCGGACAGCATTGGAATAAGGGATTTGGTCGAGGTTTACTCCAACTTTACTTATCCCTACAGCCTTAACGGAAGGCTTAACGATATTAAGAAACAAATAGAGATTAGAAATATAGATGCAGTTATACATTATACCCAATCCTTTTGTTTTAGGGGAATAGAGGATATTGTAATTAGAAAGGAACTAGGCGTACCGACATTGACATTAGAGGGTGATAAGCCCGGTAACGTTGATGCCAGAACAAGGCTTAGAATAGAGGCCTTTATTGAAATGCTAAAGTAAGGGGTAGTAAAAGATGATGGTTTTGGGTTTTGATATAGGCAGCAGAGCTGTAAAGCTTGTATCGTTTTATGAAGGGGTTTTTCAAAAAAGTCTGATCTTTGATACTTTCGATTTTTACAGAAACTATTGCACTTACATGGAAGGAAAAATATTTGTCGATTTTGAGAAGCTTGATATCGGCAAAGCGGATCGGATTGTGAGTACCGGTTATGGGCGAAATAATATCAATATAAATGGATCAGAGACAATTACCGAGATTAAGGCTCATACCTTCGGTGCCATAGGGCAAACCGGACTTAAGGAATTTACACTATTGGATGTGGGGGGGCAGGACAGCAAGGTAGTTCATATTAAGAATAAAAGGATTATGGATATGATTTTAAATGATAAGTGTGCTGCATCCTGTGGAAGGTACCTGGAAAATATGGCAAAGGTTATAGGATTAAGTGTTGGTGAAATAGCTGGCTATTCACAAAACCCTGCAGAGTTAAGCTCAACGTGTGCCGTTTTTGCTGAATCGGAGCTTATTGGTAAAATTTCAGAAGGATATACTGCTGAAGTTCTTGCAGCCTCAATAAATTATTCCTTATTTAAAAGGATAAAGCCTCTAATAGAAAGATTTCCTGCAGAAAGTGTAGTGGTAACAGGTGGGGTAGCAGCAAATAATGCCCTACTGGAGTTTATTAAAGCCGAAACAGACTTTAAAGAGGTTATAGTGCCCCAATATCCACAGTTGAACGGAGCCATAGGATGTTGTGTATATGCACTGGACAAATAGATGAAGATACGGAGGAAGATTATGAAAAGAGCAATTGTATTGCTTTCTGGCGGTCTTGATAGTACAACATGTTTATCAGCTGCTATAAAGGACGGCTATGAAGTTTTTCCAATATCGTTTGATTATGGGCAAAGACACCGCAGGGAGCTTCACTGTGCAGGCCTCATAGCTAAATATTATAAACTCAAAAGCTACAATGTTTTTAAGCTGGATAATGTGGGTGGAAGTGCCCTGACAGATATGAGCATAAAAGTGCCGGAGTACAAAGGGGATAAGTTTATACCAATAACATATGTACCTGCGAGAAATATTATTTTTCTAAGTTATGCAGTAGGCTATGCAGAGGTTGTAAATGCAGAGGCGATTTACATTGGAGTAAATGCTATAGATTACAGTGGATACCCTGATTGCAGGCCTGAGTTTATAACTGCATTCCAAAGCATGATTTCTGTAGGCACAAAAAGCGGGGTTGAAGGCAGAGGTGTAAAAATAGTTACACCGCTTATGGACTTATCCAAGTCGGAAATAATTAAGCTGGCATGCGATAACGGTGCACCGCTGCATTTAACGTGGAGCTGCTATAAGGGTGATGAAAAGGCATGCGGAGTTTGTGATAGCTGTGTCCTTCGCTTGAAAGGCTTTGAGGAAGCAGGAATTGAGGATCCTATTGAATATTTAAAGCCTGATATAGGTGTTGATATTGCAGGAAGCAGTGAGGCTGAGAAAAAAGGTGCAGCTATTGGAAAGGAACAAATATGAATAAGAGATTAATGAGCATTACAAAGGTTTTTACTTTTGATAGTGCACACCACTTGAATGATTATGAGGGGAAATGCAAGTATACCCATGGACACACATACAAGCTTGAAGTAACTTTAAAGGGACCTATAGATAAAAACGGGTTTGTTATAGATTTTCATGATCTTAACAGGATTGTTGAGGATGAGGTTATTTCAGTAGTTGATCATAAGTACCTTAATGATATTTTTGACTTTAATCCTACATGTGAGCTCTTGGGACTTTGGATATGGGATAAGATGGAGGTATCATTAAAGAGGAAGGAATACTTTCTTGAGAAGGTAGTTTTGTGGGAAACTCCTACTAGTTTTATTACAATTGACAGAAAAGATATGGTTTAAAGATAGGATGATAAATAAATATGAAGGTAAATGAAATTTTTCTTAGCATACAGGGGGAAAGCGTTTATACTGGCCTTCCCACTGTTTTTGTTCGTTTTAGCGGCTGCAATCTCAGGTGTTCTTATTGTGATACCGAATATGCTTATGAAGATGGTGTTGAAATGGAGCCTGAAGAGATATTTCTAGAGATACAAAAATATTTCTATAAGAGGGTTTGTATTACCGGAGGAGAACCTCTTTTACAAAGGGATTTGGAAAAGCTTTTGGTGCTTTTGAAGGATTATGGTGTTACAATAGAAACAAACGGCTCTATGGATATAAGTTTGCTGGAATTAGGTCCGAAGCACTCATATGTCATGGACATGAAAAGTCTCTCCAGCGGGGTTTCGGAGGAAATGAGGCTTTCAAACTTCGAATACCTGTCCATGAAGGACGAGATAAAGTTTGTAGTAGAATCCAGGGAGGACTATGAGTGGTCAAAATCTATAATAAGAGAGAATCATAGGAAGGGAACAATAACAATATCACCTGTATTTGGCAAAATAGATTACAGTGAGTTGATTGGTTGGATTCTGAATGACAGGCTGGATGTAAGGTTTCAGATCCAACTCCATAAGGTTATTTGGGGAGTGGATAAAAGAGGGGTTTAATAAAAGATGCTGGATTGGGAAAAATTAATTGGAGAATGCTCTGGCTGTCTTAAGTGCGGACTGGGGAAGACAAGAAAAAACATAGTGGTCGGAAGAGGAAATATTAATGCCCCGCTTTTATTTGTCGGGGAAGGCCCAGGAGAACAGGAGGACAACCAGGGTCTGCCTTTTGTAGGACCTGCGGGAAAGCTGCTTGATGTTTTATTGGATGCATTACAAATAGGCAAAGATCAATACTATATCGCAAATGTGGTTAAATGCAGACCCCCGGCAAACAGGGTTCCTCTTGATGAGGAAGCGGAAAAATGTCTTCCTTATTTAAGAAATCAGGTTTATCTGATTAGGCCGAAGATAATAGTATGCCTCGGTGCAACAGCTATGAAGTATATTATAGACAAAGAGGCCAGAATTACGCAGATAAGAGGAACTTGGATCGAAAGAAAGGGCTATTGGATAATGCCAACGTTTCATCCGGCAGCACTCTTGCGTGATGAATCAAAGAAAATTCTGATGTGGCAGGATATGAAAAAAGTAAAACAAAGGTTGGATGAGATATGTCAAAACAAGATAGGATAAATACTTTATTTGAAGAATACAAAAAAGAGTTCCAGGGGGAAGAAATTGTATTGGATTGCGGTAATATAGACTCCCGTATAATACTGATAGGGGAAGCACCGGGAAAGGATGAAGTAAAGCTGTCCAAGCCTTTTGTAGGTGCAGCCGGTAAAAATTTGAACAAGTTTCTTGATGTAATTGGTTTGGAGAGAGAAAGCATTTTCGTTGCAAACTCTATAAAGTACAGGCTTTCCAAGGTAAACCCCAAATCAGGACGTATAGTTAACAGACCTCCTACAAAGGAGGAAATAGAAAAAAATCAAAGGTACATTTTAAAGGAAATTGAAATCATATCACCAGAGATTATAGTGACATTAGGAAACGTACCGCTAAAGATGGTCACTGGAGACAAAGGCATAAACATTGGAAGTGTCCATGGTGAACTTAAAAAGATTCAGATACTTGATAAGGAATACTCCATTTATCCTTTATATCACCCTGCCAGTATAATCTATAATGCCAGTCTGCAGGACGTATATATGGAGGATATCACAAAACTTAAAGGCATACTTAAAAATAAATAATGAATCCAAAGTAATTTTAACTTAGAAGGATTATATTGAAGGATTAATAAGAATAAAAAGAATAAATTAAGTTAAAGTGCATATAATAATCTTTTATGGTGTTGAGATAAGTCGTAGAAGATGGTATATTTAATAAGCTGTCGCCAAAAAACTGCTGAAAATAAAGCAGCAAAAAAGAAATATAAAAAAGTGTTGACAGCAAAACAAGATTGTGATAGTATGTATAAGCTGCTTCGAACGCAGCAATGGACTTTGAAAAGTAAACAGTGTAAAAAGACGAAAGAAACTCGTTAATTTTAATTGAGTAACTTGCGAACTTTATAAAAAGCTAGTAAGTAATTTAAGAGCTAATTAAATTTTCAAATATTAATTTGAGAGTTTGATCCT
>NZ_DATCTU010000102.1 GCF_036567765.1 Pseudobacteroides sp. | reverse complement strand
ATCGTATTAAAGGATATAAACTACTTCCAATCCTTATTAATAATATTTCAAAGGTGGAAGATTATAGCAAACAATCTGTAGGATGAGAAAAACCACGTAAAACTAAGCTACCGAAATTCTACGGAAGCTAGGACAAGCTCAAAAATTAAAATCTAGAGTGATTTCTTCATTATTGATAAGCAGTATCCTTATAGGTCTTATTCCAGCCAATGTTTTTGCTAATGATAATGTAAATCTAGACAACATAAAGCACCCCCTGCAAAAAGCCATAAAATTATAGGTGAAGATGTAGGTAAGAGAGGTACTAATGTAAAGCATTTCTTAGAAGACGATATGACGTTTACAGCTGCGGTATATCCGTATCCAGTCCACTATAAGAATGGAAACAAGTACGAAGATATTGATAATTCTCTTATATCTGAAAAAGATGTATCTGGTAACCAATACCTTTCAAATAAAGCAAATGACTTCAAAATAAAGATAGCAAAATCATCAAATTCAAATAAACTTGTTAATATCAAAAAAGATAAATATGAGTTGGCTTGGGGAGTGGAAAATATTCAAAAAGCAATTGCCCAAGTAGAATATGATAAAACCGATTCTGATATACTATCAGAAAATGATAAAAAAATGGTTCTGCCAAATTTGTCATATACTGTTTGTTTCGAAAATGTTTTTGATAACACTGATTTGAAATATCAAATAGAGTCAAGTTCAGTAAAAGAGAATATAATACTTAAGGATAAATCAGAAGGTCAATTAGAGTTTAGATTTGATCTAGATGTTAAAAATCTAAAAGCAACTCTTTTACAGGATAATACAATCGAGTTTTATGATGAAAAAGATTCAAGCATAAAGATATTTTCTATAGCAGCTCCATTTATGTACGACAAAAATGGTGAAGAAAGCAAGAATATAAGCGTTTTGCTTGATGAAACCAAAAAAGGATACACATTGACAATAAAACCTGATATTGACTGGCTTAACAGTTCAGAACGTGCTTATCCTGTCACAATTGACCCAGACGTAACTACACAGCTTAGCACTGCATATATAGATGACAGCTATGTAAGTGAAGCTTCGCCAAGCACAAACTACTCAAATAGCAATTTGTATGTAGAAAATTCAGCATCCGGAACAAGGAAATACTCATATTTAAAGTTTGTTTTGCCAAGCTTATCATCAGCCGATATAGTAACAAATGCTACGCTTTCATTGAAGAACATTTCAACAACTGGTGGCCAAATTGATCTGTTAAAAGTTACGAGTGCATGGACAGAAACAGGTCTGGCATGGAGCAATAGGCCGACAGATGATTATATTACTACCGACTATAAATATGTTCAATCTGCGACATCAAATCAGTGGGATATAACAAAACTTGTAAACGGTTGGTATAGTGGTGATATTGAAAATAATGGGGTAGTTTTGAAGTATGCAAAGGATGGGACTAAAAGCGATGCTTCAAGTTTTTATCCCAGCGAAGATCTAAGTATGATTAATAAACCATATATAACATTGAATTATATTAACCATGCAGGACTTGAGGGCTACTGGACATATCATTCAAATGATGTAGGACGAGCTGGTACTGCTTATTTAAATGATGCAAATGGAAATCTGGTTATTGTGCATGATGATTTAAGTTTAAATGGTAACAGAATGCCATTATCCATCAAACATATCTACAATTCAGCCTATAAGAATACCAATAATGGCTTTGGTTATGGATGGAACCTAAACCTGAAACAAACACTTGTAGGTAGTAATATTGGAGGAATTCAGTATTATATTTATACTGATGAAGATGGTACAAAACATTATTTTTCTGATTATGGATCAGGATTTGTTGATGAATCAGGATTAAATCTTTCGCTTACAATTAATGCTAATGGAACTAAAAGAATCAAAGATAAGGTAGATAATTATTTGGATTTTGATTCTGGAGGAAAGCTTACAAAAATTACAGATAGTAATGGTAATTCAATAATAATAGAGTATTCAGGCCCAAATATTACTTATGTAACTGATGCTGCCGATAGAAAGGCAAAATTGAATTATGATGTAAATGGAAACCTTTCAAGTATTGAATATCCTATCGGAACAGTGAAAGAATCATTTGATTATGTATCCAATGAATTAAAGACAATTACTTATCAAGATAGTAAGCAAAGTAATTATACCTATAAAACAGAGATTGCTGGAAATGACCATAGAATTGAGACGATTACAGATCACACTGGCTATAAATATACATATTCATACTATTTTACTACAGATAAGGTTGGAATAATAAAGGAATCCAATTCATCTACAAATGGTCAAGAAGTAGGCATTAGTTATACTGCAGGGCAGACATCTTTTAAACCAGCGTATCCACATCCTAACAAGCAAAGCTCTATTTATCAATTTAATAGTTATGGTAATACAGTTAGCACTATTAATAATTTGATGGATGCTACATATTACCAGTATGAGGATCCAACAGACTTGGTAAAAAGAAATAAGGTAAAAGTTCAATCCAAGCTGCAGGTTCCTGTAATGAATAAGGTGAGTGATTCGGGAAGCTTTGGAACAACTGATGATACATACTGGGGAGTATATAACGAAAATAATGCAACCGGTATAACAAGCAGCGGTTCATCAGTTGAATCAATATATTTTGGAGCCGGTGCATTTAAAGTAACAAAAACATCGGCAGGTACAGGCCGTTTTGGTTTAAAACAAAACTATAATCCATCAAATTGGGCTTATGCTACATCATTGAAAAGAGGTAAAAGATATACTTTATCAGGATTCATTAAGAGTGATGGAGTTTCAAAGCAGAGTTCAACAGGCGGAGCTTGCATATCTGTCCAGTATACAGATAATAGCAATAACCTGGTTACTTTGGATTCACAATACATAAACGGAACAAATGACTGGCAAAGAGTGGATAAGGTATTTGATACTCCTATACAGACAGGATCTAGCGACAGTATTACTGTATATGTAATCATGTCAATACTTAATGAAACAGGAACAGCGTACTTTGATAACTTGCAGATAGAAGATGGTGCTGCCTTAAATAGTTATAACTGTATTGAGAATCCAGATATGACTTATACCGATACTGTCAATAATGTTCCATGGTATATGGAAAGGATCAATTGTGAAACCAGGGATGGCGTTGATAACTATACTACAGGGTCAAATTATCCGCAGAAACTTGACAACAAATGTTTCAAAATTTATGGTGCGACCAATATAGCAAAAGCACTGAGGTCAAAAATAAATACTGGGGCTAACGGTAAATCAGGGGATGTGTTTTCCGTGGGATGCTGGGCTAAAGGTACGTCGGCACCTGGAACAAAGATGGATTGGCCTATTTCAACGACAGACAGAGCATTTGGTCTTGAAGTTAAGTTTATGAATGGTACTGAAGTTGTGAACAGTGATTATTTTCCATGCAACCCTTATACCAGTGATTGGCAGTATGTTTGCGGCAGAGTTCAGGCATTTGGTGATTATACTAGTATTGTTATGACAGCATGTTATTACAATAATTTAAATATTGTATATTTTGACGGATTCCAGCTCTATAAAGAAGAATTTGGATATTCATATACATATGACAATAAAGGTAATGTTTCTACTGTTACTGGTCTAAATCAAGATAAAACCTCTAATACGTATAATGCGACAAATGACTTGACTAATAGTTTAAGTCCAATGGGAAATGAGACTAGGACAGATTATAATAATCATAACCCATCAAATTCAAGCTCAACCGAAAATATGACAAGCGAAACACTTTATGATAACTATTTTAACGTAAGAAGAACAATAACTGGTGATGGAACAAATGTAATAAAAACATTATCAGAATATGATACAACAAATAATTATCTTAAAACTCAGGTTGATCCATTGGGAAGATATACAAATTACAATTATGATACAGTAAATGGAAAACTTGACTCTATAAGTCAGCTTGAAAGTGTTACAGGGGCTGTTTATAGTACGACATCGTATGGGTATGATACTTTAAACAGAATAACTTCAGTTACTAAAGCTGTTAATGATAATGGCACTATGAGAAACGTAGTTAATGAATACTCAACGAAGGATGCAAATCTTAATGAAACAGATAATTTGACTAAAATAACTCATAATGGCTTTAATTATAACTTTAACTATGATTTGTTAAGAAATCTTACTACTGTAAGCGTAGGGGCACAGCCGCTAATTACAAATAGCTATGATCCTAATACAAGCAGGTTAAATAGTTCAACATACGGCAATGGAGATGTTGTGGGATTTGATTATGATGAGTATGACAGAGTGATTGCAAAGAAATATAATGGTGATGCTAGATATAAATATTCATATGACGGAAACGGTAAACTGTCTTACTATGAAAACCGTACAGATTTGGCAGCAAACAGCCCAAGTAGAAAGGATTTCAGATATCAATACGATGTATCAGGTAGACAGACCAAAGTTATAGAATATGCCGGCTCTAATACAAACACAACTAGCTATGAATATGATATTGAAAACAGACTGGGAAGAACAGAGGAAGTGGTCAATAATAGCAGCTACCACACAGGGTACATATATGACAAGTCAGGAACAGAAAAGCAGACATACTTTAACACATACAGCAAAAACGATGGAACTGTTGAATACTTCCCGTTAAATAATAACTTAAACGGTGCATTGGGGACTAAACCTACAAGTCAAAATGCTTCCTTCGCAAATGACGAATACAGCATTCCAATGCTGGCTGCTTTTCAAGGAACAACAAACCTATTAGGGGCAGACACTTCCTTTGAAAATGGCCTGCAGGGATGGAATATTGGAGCAGGAGCAGCTAGAACAGTATATGACGGTGTTGATGGCAGTAAGTGCCTTGAAATGTATAACCAAACACAAAGCACAGCTCCAGTGCAAGCTTCTGTAAATAAAAGTTATACATCATCAAGTGCATTAGCTACAACAAACAATTATGTGGTAAGTATCCAACTGAAAACCTTTAAGACAGTAGGGCATAATGCATGGATTAAGGTAATTGGTCTTAATCAGAGTGGTGTAGAAACAACAACTATTGTAAACGCACCTCTAAACATAAATTATGATGGTCAGTGGATGAGAATAAGCACAGATAGCTTCCAGGCACCAAGCGGCACATATGGATTGAAAGTACTTGTGGGATGTGATGTTAGCGGTAAGCAGCTAGTTAGGGTTGACAACGTCCAATTGGAGCAAAAATCATTTCCTACTACTTATACTTCTTATACAAGTCCGGGCACAAAGGTTACTTACAAGATTCCAACCTTATCAAAGACTTCCGGTACTTTTAGTGCATGGTTTAATCTATTATCCAATACATCTCCTGCTGTTGGTGAAAAGTGGTATGTATTGACTAATGAAGTCAAAAGCGGAAGTACTGTAACTGCAAACTTATCAGTATATATTAATAATAATAAACATTTGATTGTTGAGGCAAAAGATACAGGTGGAACAACTAGAACATTTGATCCAGGTATAACAATAGATTCTTCAAACATTAGATCTCCTTTACCTCCTGCTTTCCAGTGGTATTTTATGGCATTAACCTGGCAAATTCAAGGAACAACTTTAACTGGTAGTCTGAATATTAGGAGTAAATTTGGTACACCAACATACAATCTTCCAATAAGCATACCTAACATTGCAAATTTTGATGGTGCGACTACTGCAATAGGAAGTGACACATCAGGAAATAATCAGTTGAATGGACTTATCGGCTCTGTTGCTTATTCTAAAAATATGCTAAGCACAACAGATATAAATAATATGTATAATGCCGGTAGAACAGCTTCAATAAATAAGGTATATGATGAATTGGGAAGGCCAAAAGAAACAACAATATTTACTGGAACTGCTGGAACAAGCAATGATAATTATTATAGAACCACATACAACAGTTACCAGAATAATATGAACGAGGCAAACACAAACGGTACAACTACTCTGCTCACAGGTATGACATATGGAATTACAAACGGTGGTATGCCTAAGAGTATAGCTTATACATATGATATTAAAGGAAATATTAAATCTATAATAGCAGATAAGACCATCACTTATAAATATAATGAGTTGAATGAACTTATCAGAGAGGATAACCCTTACTTGGGTACAAATGGCTTAACGATTGTTTATGACTATGACCTGGGTGGAAATATTAAAACCAAAAAGGAATATGGTCTATTAAGCCCAAGTGTTGAGCCCTCCGGGACACCTCTAGCAACTCGTACTTATACATATGACAGTGTCTGGAAAGATAAAATGATTGGTTATGATGGAAAGACTTTTGATTATGACAGCATTGGAAACCTGAGACACATATACCAAGGTGCAAATACACTATACACTTATGATTGGGAAGAAGGCAGAAATCTCAAGGCGATAACGGGTTCAGGACTGTCTACGGCATATAAATATAATGATAATGGAATTAGAACTGAAAAAACAGTTGGTAGCACAACAACAGTCTACCACCTTGATGGAGACAGAGTAACATATGAGGACAATGGAACTGATAAAATCTATTACAGATATGATGCAAGCGGAATGCTTGTAAGCATGAACTTAAATGGTGCTGAGTACTTCTATGTTAGGAATGGTCAAGGAGATATAATTGCACTAGTTGACAAATCAGCTATAGAGAATCCTTATAGGTATAGAGGTTATAGGTATGACACTGAGACAGGACTGTATTACTTGCAAAGTAGATACTATAACCCAGAATGGGGGAGGTTTATCAATGCGGATTCATTTATGGGTAATAAAGGTGAAATATTAAGCCATAATCTGTTCGCGTATTGTTTGAATAATCCAGTAAATTATTTAGACCCTGATGGAGAATTTGCATTCGTACTTGCCCCATTAGCAATTATCGCTATTAAAGCAGCTGCTGCAACTGTCCTAACAGCAGGTGCAATAATTCTTACTTACGAAGCGTGGGAAAAGGCAAAAGATATTATTGCCAAACATAAGAAAGGTTCAATTAACCAGAAGTTTCCTAAAGAATATTATGATAAAACGATAGGTGAAATAGAAAAAGACGCTAAAGCAGGAAATAAAAACGCAAAGGCGGCAAAAAAATTACTTAATGACAAAGATTTTGATAAGGGTTCTAATTCTAATAGGTCAAAGAAGGGAAAATAGATTATAGTTGCTAGTGCTTTTGAACATAATTTATTTCTAAGAAATGAATTATGCAAAATGCACTTCATATTTATTAGCTGCTTAACAAAATGAATTTCTAGAAATTTATTTTGTTAAGCGGCACTAGGAGGAGAAAAGTGAAAGAAGTTAATAATTTGATAGAACTAATTTACACGTTCTATCCACAAAATTGCAGATATTCAAGTAATTATTACAAAAAATCAATTGAACATAATAAATATATTGATGTTTTAAAAAATTCAAAACGTCGAAGACTATTAAGTGAAAAATGCTATGAAATCATCAAATCTGTGTTTTTCGAAAACTATATTACTAAATGGACAAACACTGAATACCCTAGTATACATTTTTCTGCATTGTTACATAAAAATCAACCAATACTAGATGATGATTTAGAACTTTTGAACGTGTTAAATGGTAGACGTATTGACTTGGAAATTTACATTAGTTTATTAGGAGATTATTTTTATACGTATATTGTTGAAACAAGGAAAAGTTTATTAAATGATGACTTGCAATTTAATTATTATGATGAAAAAGAATTTTTGGAAAGTTCACAAATAAATAATTTAAATAATAAATTATTCTCTATTGGGTTTACAAAATTAGATAAAAGTATTGTTAGTATAAATGTCCCGAATATTGAAACAGAACTTTTGTATGAGGGAGAAGTAAAAATTTTTAATGCTTTATTTTCAGATGTTAATAGGAATTTTTAAGAAATGGAGGTTTGCGACAAGGGACGGTTCTAACTTGTCGCATTTTTTTTGTATAACAAGTGGACGGGGACGATTCCCTCGTGACTCTTTGTTACGTTAGAGCTGCTGAAAAAGGGTGTATTCCTGCTTTTCAATTTCCTGTGCAACTTCCGACACAACCTCTGCAACGGTATTAACAACTGTCTTCGGCTGTACTTATAGTGTTCCCGGCTTTGTTCTTACGTTTATACATGTTTAAAATTTATTGATAATTCGAACAAATTTCCAGTCTGACGAAAATGCCTGAAATACTTACGTTTTAGTTCTTTAGTTCTAAAAAGATTTCCAAAAACAGGAGATTACCAGATTACCAATCGCAAAAAAATATATTCAAGACAAGTGCTCTTTTTAGCAAAAAGTTCGGCACGCAGAAGTTTTGCCGGAATGAATTTTTCCTCTCTGCATTTGCGGGTTAAAACTGTCAACAGATTTCCCGAAAAGGAATCCCTGATTTTTTAACCTGTGATAATAAAGAAACAAGAAATAATTGATTTAAATTAATGGATGAGTTGGCAAGAAATCGGCTTTTAAGATGGATTGTATGAGAATTGCATGATTGCCGAAGAAAAATTTATATTTTCCGTATTATTTACAAAATAAAGGGGCAATTGGTTCCTTTTTTTGAAATCATTAATTGATTAATACAATTAAACAATTAAGAAACAAAACAAACAGCCGATTGCAAATACAGCACAATTATTAGCCATTACAACTGGTTGTTTTGCCCAACATGAGCAAAAACATGGTGGCTAAAGGTAAATGATGAATGGATGAATGAAAAAGCATAGAGCAAAAAATATAAATATTTTCGTTGAACAACTATAATTGAGTAATATAAATCAAAGAAAGTTATGTGTATAGGTCCTTGATTTTTACATATCGAAACAGGCACTCCTTGAAAAGGAATGCCTGTGAAGTTACTAAACCTAATGGTATGCTTATACACAGAAATCACAAATTTATCACTACATCCTATAAATTATTCAAAAGAGGGAAGAAGTCAGGGAAAGCAAGGTCAACAACCTGTGCTTTTCTTATCATTGTTTCACCCTCTGCGTAAAGGCCTGCAATAGACATTGACATAGCTATTGAAGCGTCATTGTAGCTTTCTATTATGGTTCCGCGTAAAGGCTTGCCGCCTTCAATAACGAGACCGTCATCAGTTTCACGAATGTTGGCACCAACCTTTGAAAGTTCTGTCACTATAGCTTTAACCCTGCCGGATTCTTTGATCTTAAAGCCTTTGAGGTTTTTGATTGTGGTTGTACCCTTAGCTTTAGTTGCAGCAACTGCTATTATGGGGATTTCATCTATAAGGCGGGGAATAATATCACCCTCAATATCACAAGCCTTCAAGTCGGACGAAACAACCCTTATGTCGGCAACCTTTTCATTGCCGGCCATTCTTTCGTTAAATATTTCTATTTTTGCACCCATTTTTTTATATACATCTATAAATCCGGTTCTTGTCGGATTGAAACCAACGTTTTTGATTGTTATATCGGAGTTTTGAGTAAGAAGACCGGCTGTAATAAAATACGCAGCTATTGAAATATCACCAGGAATTTCAACTTTCTGTGCGTAGAGATTTTCTATTCTGCGGCTGGTTGCGGTTAGTCCGTCTACCTTAATATCTGCACCAAAGTAATTTAGCATGAGCTCAGTATGATCCCTGGTCTTTACGGCCTGGACTATAGTGGTTTCACCTTCTGCATAAAGCCCGGCTATTAAAAGAGGGGACTTGATTTCGTTATTGACAAAGGAGAGCTCGTATTTAATTCCCTTTAACTTTGAGGGAGATACCAATAATGGACATAGATTTCCATCCTCCCTGCCGGTTATGTTAGCCCCCATTTGACGAAGCGGCTTAACTACCCTTCCAACTGGCTTTCTCTGGGCGGAGTCATCCCTCACAACAGTTGAATTGTATGGCTGACCGGCCAGTATACCAAGTAAAAGCCTGATTGAAGTACCCGATTTTCCGGTGTTTAATGGAGAATTTGCAGGATGGGGCTTTAAGCCGTAAAGGCCGTTGCCGTGCACTCTTACCTTGTTGCCAGGAAGAATTTCAATTCCAACCTGCATTTTTCTAAAGCAGTCAATGGTACTTAGACAATCCTCTCCCATCAAGAAGCCTTCAATTTCAGTGGTACCCTTTGCAAGTGCACCAAACATGATTGCTCTGTGGGAAATGGATTTATCACCTGGTACAGTAATTTCTCCCCTTAGAGAATCTCTTTGCTCGATCAACATTTTGCATTCCCCCGTTCTTATAGTGAGTTGGCTGTTTGCTACGACGTATGCGGCTTTTAAATACAAGTAGCCTTATAGCCGTTATTAATTAAGACCTCATATGCAGCATCAAGGCTACCTGAATCAGGTAGTGTAACTTTTAAGCAGCCTTGCTGGAATTCTCTGTTATTTAATACATTTATATTTTTTATATTTATTTTATTGCTACCAAGTAGTGTTGCAATTTCACCAATATGTCCAGGTTCGTCTACAACATCAATCAGTATGTCATACTGAGGGGTAATCAAGCCCCTTTTGTGATTTGAAAATGTGTCTCTGTAATCTTTTGCGGATCTGAAAAAATCCATAATAGCATGGGAATCATCTTCTTCCATTGATACTTTAAACTTTTTAAGTAATTCGACGTAAAAGTCTAAAATTCCTCCAATTTGGTCCTTGTTACTTAAAACTATATTTTCCCACATTTCCGGACTTGAGGAGGCAATCCTTGTAATATCTTTAAATCCCCCTGCTGCAAGGAGCTTCATTTTGCCGTCCTCTGAATCCATACATCTTACCATATTTACCAAAGTTGAAGCTATTATATGTGGAACATGGCTTATGCAGCCAGTGGCTTTATCGTGTTCTTCGGCACCTATTCTTACCGGTATTGCTCCGATTTTATTAACAATATCGGTCATAAGTTCCATTGAATAATCTGTAGTTGTTTTGCTTGGCGTTAAAATATAAAACGCATTTTCAAATAAATGGGTAAAGCCTGCATCATAACCGGTACTTTCAGAGCCTGCCATAGGATGCCCGCCAATGAACAAGGGGGGATTATCCATCTTGTTAATATATGATATTATTTCTGACTTTGTGCTACCTACATCGGTTAATATGCATTCTGGCCGGACCTTATCCTTCAATAATTCTATATACTCTATGGCACGCCTGACAGGAGTACAGATAAATATAATATCGGAATCATAAACATGCCGGTTTAATTCGTTAAAACCCCGTGAGATTGTTTTGTCCCTTAAGGCTGAATCTATTGATTCTGAGGTTCTGTTAACAGCGGTTATATCAGTAATACCAACACGTTCCTTAAGTGCTCTTGCAAGTGATCCCCCTATAAGGCCAAGGCCTATAATTGTGACCTTCTTATCCACCATATTTAAATTCTCTCCCTAGTATTTCGGCAATTTTTGAAATATCTTTACACAAATCGTCAAAGGCGGCAGGAGTAAGCTGCTGTGCAGCATCTGACAAGGCACATTTGGGATTTGGGTGGACTTCAACTATAAGACCATCGGCACCTGCAGCTATAGCAGCCTTTGATAGCGGTGCAACGTATTGGGCTTTTCCTCCCGCATGGCTCGGGTCAATAAATACGGGCAAGTGGCTTAAGCTTTTTAAAACCGGGACAGCACTAATATCAAGAGTATTTCTTGTGGCAGTTTCAAATGTGCGTATGCCCCTTTCGCAAAGGATAACATTGTAGTTTCCTTCACTCATGATATACTCGGCGGCATTGAGCCATTCATCAATTGTAGTAGACGGACCGCGTTTGAAAAGAACTGGTTTCATTGAACGCCCGACCTCTTTTAACAGATAAAAGTTCTGTACGTTCCTGGCACCGATTTGGAACATATCTACAAACGATGCTGCCGATTCTACAGCTCTCTCACTGGTAACCTCTGTTATAAGCAGAAGTCCTGTTTCATCCTTTGCTTCCTTAAGATATTTGAGGCCTTCTTCTTCAAGCCCCTGGAAAGCGTAGGGAGATGTTCTGGGCTTGTATGCCCCTCCCCTTAGGATTTGGGCACCTGATTTCTTTACAGCACGGGCTGCTTCTAAAATCTGCTCGCGGCTCTCAACAGCACAGGGACCAGCCATCATTACAATTTTCTTGCCTCCGATTTTGACTCCGCCTACATCTATAATACTGGATTCAGGTCTGAAAGTTTTGCCTGCCAGTTTATATGATTCAGCAATGGGAACAAGTTTTTCCACTCCGGTCATCAATTCCAGCGGAACATCGTTTAATAGCCTTTTATCACCTATTACTCCAATAATGGTTCTTTCCGTTCCCTTGGAGATATGTACCCCCAGGCCTAAGGATTCAAGAACCTTTGATACTTCGTTTATTTCAGATTCCTTAGAACCAGGCTGCATTACTATTACCATAGACATCTATCCTTTCAAAATTATTAAATACTGTGAAAATAAAAATTTCAATGTACATGAATATGAAATGACAATTACTTATATATAACACCAATTATGCTTTTTAAGCACAAATACTTAAAGGAATAGCAATTTATTTGGAAAGTTACTTTTTGATCATGACTAACATGAAAAGTGTATCACCTTTAATACAGCTTGTTCCACTTAAATTGTTAGTTTTAATTTACAATATAAAAAGCGGGGTTGTCAAGCAATTATTTAGGTACGCAATAATATAAAAATTGGAAACTCAATTGACTTTGTTAAATAATATTATATAATTATTTATATAGGATCTTTTATTATAATATATGATTTTCTATAAAATTTTACATACTATCAAAACATACAATAAGAAGCTTGAAAGATGCTAGTATTTTTTGTATGAATCTTACATATTTATTGTCAAGTGATATTATTTTTTATTTGTTTTATATATAACTTAGGTTTAAATAATAACACGGCAGTATCCATATTTTCCACAGGGTAAAATTACTAAATTTAAAAGTGTTAATAATCTTACATTTGACAGAGCAAATAACGAACGGTTTAACGTGATTTGCGATAGACAAATGTAATAGATTAATCATTTTTAAATATTTTAAAAGTAAAAACGGATTCCTTAAAGCCCGGTACTTATATATAAATATATAGGTTGGTTTTGGCTACATTTTAGTCTCCGTATGGGATACAAAAG
Organism: Pseudobacteroides sp.; assembly: GCF_036567765.1. Taxonomy (NCBI): domain Bacteria; kingdom Bacillati; phylum Bacillota; class Clostridia; order Eubacteriales; family Oscillospiraceae; genus Pseudobacteroides; species Pseudobacteroides sp. Next base: position 37,385 of record NZ_DATCTU010000102.1, on the reverse strand, counting down.
ACGCACTGCGTTTTTGGATTATAAAATCTAAGGGGGTATTTAAAATGAAAGAGTATACAAGTGATAAGATAAGGAACGTTTGTCTCATGGGTCATGGCGGCTCAGGAAAAACTACTCTTGCCGAAGCTATTATGTACAATACCGGAGTATTGGACCGGTTTGGAAAAATTGCAGACGGTACTACTGTTTGCGACTATGACCCCGAAGAAATAAAGAGAAAAATATCAATAAGCACTGCAATAGCACCCTGTGAATGGAAGGACATCAAGATCAATCTTATAGACACTCCAGGGTATTTTGATTTTGTGGGGGAGGTTAAACAGGGAATAAGGGTAGCCGATTGTGGACTGATTCTTGCTCCGGCAAAAGGCGGTGTTGCTGTCGGTACGGAAAAGGCCTGGGATTATGCCAGAGAGCAGGGAATACCCATAATGCTTGTAGTCAGTAAAATAGATGAAGAAAATGCAGATTTCTTTGGTGTTGTGGATCAAATGAAGGATATTTTCGGAAAGAGCATTATTCCTATACAGATTCCCATAATGGAAAACGGAAAATTTACAGGTTACTTGGATATGATAGATATAAAGGCTAAGAAGTTTGAAAAAGATAAGCTTGTTGATATTCCTGTACCTGAGAGCCTTTCAGACAGGATCAGGGAGATAAGAGACATGATGGCAGAGGCAGTAGCAGAGACAGATGAGGACCTTATGAATAAGTTTTTTGCCGGTGAGGAATTTACCCATGATGAGATGTTAAAAGGCCTAAAGAAAGGGATTTTAGACTTGTCGGTTACTCCGGTTCTGTGCAATTCAGCTATAAGCAATTCAGGTGTACAGTATCTTATGGATACGATTGTTGAATACATGCCTTCTCCTGTGGATAAAGAAATAGTAAACGCAAGGAAGGGCGATGACAACACTGTAGAAATAAAGGTTGATCCTGCATCTCCCTTGTCGGTCCTTGTGTTCAAAACCATTGCAGACCCGTTTGTTGGCAAGATGTCCATGTTGAGGGTGTATTCCGGAACTTTAAAATCAGATTCAACAGTGTTTAATGCAGGAACAGAAAAAGCTGAGAAGATTGGTCAGCTTTTTGTTATTAGAGGCAAAAAGCATGTTCCCGTTGACAGGCTTATTGCAGGCGAAATTGGTGGCGTTGCAAAGCTTCAGCATACAAATACAAATAATACATTGTGTGATGCCGGAAACAGTATAATGCTAGATATGATAGAATTCCCTGAGCCTGCCATTTCACTGGCAGTTGAGCCTAAAACCAAGGGGGATGAAGAAAAAATAAGTGCAGGACTGCAAAAGCTTCAGGATGAGGACCCGACCTTTAAGGTATCCCTTAATACCGAAACCCACCAGACTATTATTTCAGGTGTTGGGGAACAGCATCTCGATGTAATAGTAAGCAAGTTGAAAGCTAAATTCAATGTATCTGTAAACCTTGCCAATCCAAGGATACCATTTAGAGAAACAATAAAGAAAAAGGTCAAGGTTGAGGGAAAACATAAGAAACAATCGGGAGGGCACGGGCAGTATGGCCATGTCTGGATAGAGTTTGAACATGGTGATAAGGAAGACCTGGTGTTTGAAGAAAAAATATTTGGCGGTGCTGTACCCAGGCAATATTTCCCGGCCGTGGAAAAAGGGTTGAGGGAGAGTATATTAAAAGGTGTTCTCGCAGGATATCCTGTGGTTAACCTGAAAGCCACATTAGTTGATGGATCATACCATACAGTAGACTCATCGGAAATGGCGTTTAAAATTGCGGCACACATTGCATATAAAAAAGGCCTTGAGCAGGCAAGTCCCACTCTTTTAGAACCTATTTGCCGCATTGAGGTATATGTGCCCGATAGCTACATGGGAGATATAATAGGTGATTTGAACAAGCGAAGAGGCAGAATACTAGGTATGAATCCTCAGGATAAAGGCATGCAGCAGGTTGTGGCAGAAGTGCCTCAGGCTGAAATGTTCAAATATGCAACAGATCTCAGATCCATGACCCATGGCAGGGGATACTTCAAGATGTGGTTTGAACGTTATGAAGAAGCACCGCCTCCTGTGAGTGCAAAGGTTATTGAAGAAGCCAAAAAGCATATATCCGAAACTGAAGGATTGGAATAATAGAGTAATGTTAAAAAAGAAAAGCTGCATTTTTGCAGTTTTTCTTTTTTAATAAAAATGATAGATAAGCACAAACATTTATGATTAAAATGTTAGTATTTGGGGATATAATTTATATTAGGAAGAGAACTATAGTTTTTAATGTCAAGGTTGCAAAATCACATCGTGATTTTGTTTATAAAAGCCTTGAATATATTAAGTAAATTAGTTATAATATTAATAGTCAAAGAAAGTCAAAATCAATGAGGTGGTTTAGATGGCAAGAATGAGTGATTTGATTGAGGAATTTTTAAAGCAGCTGATGACCGAGATGAATGGTGTAATTGAGATACAGAGAAATGAACTGGCAAATCATTTTAATTGCGTGCCGTCCCAGATAAACTATGTTATTGATACCAGATTTACAACTGAAAGAGGTTACTATGTTGAAAGCCGAAGGGGCGGCGGAGGTCACATCCGGATTAAGCGTATCAATATGACTAATCAGGGAGCGTATCTCATGCATATAATATCATCGATGGGAAATAGTATATCACAGCAAAATGCGGAGATATTCATAAACAATTTTGTAGGCTACGACATGGTTACCCAGAAAGAAGGGCTCATTATTAAAGCTGCAATAAGCGATAAGACGCTTTGCAGTGTAAATCCTAAGGACAGAGATTATTTGCGTGCTGTAATTTTGAAAAACATGTTAATGAGTCTTATAACAGGATCACCAGGAAATGACTAGTATCTTTTTATTTGACTTTAAACTATATAAGAGGTGGTGTTAACAATGATGTGTGAAAACTGTCAGGAGAGAATTGCTAGTGTACACTTTACCCAAGTTGTCAATAATAAAAAAGTGGAAATGCACTTATGCAAGCAGTGTGCAAAGGAAAAAGGGCATCTTAGTTTTGGTTCGACTATAGATATAGATGATTTTTTGAAGGGGATTTTCGGAATAGGTAACAATTCATCTTATTACAATCCGGGTCCTGCAAGGCTTACATGCGATAAATGCGGGATGACCTATGAAGAGTTTCAAAAAGTCGGTAAATTCGGATGTGCAAAGTGCTATGAAATGTATGGAGATGGGATTAAGCCTTTACTAAGAAGGCTTCACGGAAGTATTGAGCATCATGGTAAGGCACCTAAACTGACAGGTGAGAGCCACAGCATATCCAAAGAAATTGATAAGCTTAAGGCACTTTTACAGCAGGCAATAGAAAAAGAAGAATATGAGAAGGCAGCTGAGATACGGGATAAAATTAAAGGTCTGGAATAGTTGTACTTTAGTTTATGATATATAATGCCGATAATATTGAGGTGATTGGATAATTAAGGCAATACTCGGCTGATCAATTGGAGGTACATAATACTACCGGATAATCTTATTCACTGCCTTGTATTTTAATATATTATACTTGAATAATAGATATGGAAATGGGAGGGGAGTTTATGTTCGGAAGTGAAGCTAAAAATATACCTGAGTCTGATATTGTAATGACCAGTAGAGTGAGGATGGCCAGAAATATTAATGAATACCCTTTTCCGGTCAGAATGGACTTTGATCAAAGCATCTTTATTATAAATAAGATTAAAGAAATAGTGTTTAATAATAAAAGCGATTTGGCAAAAGATTTTCTGTATTTTGAGCTCCAGAAATTAAACAATATAGAAAAACTTGTTTTGGTGGAGAAACATCTAATCAGCAAGGAATTGATGGACAATAGAAAATTAAGTGCTGCGATTATAAGCAAGGATGAGAAAATCAGCATTATGATAAATGAAGAGGATCATTTAAGGATACAAACGATGTTACCGGGTATGCAGCTTGATGAGGCTCTGAATTTATGCAACAAAACCGATGATATAATAAGTGAAAAGGTTGAGTATGCATATGATGAAAAGATTGGGTACCTTACAAGCTGTCCGACCAATATAGGTACAGGGATAAGAGCGTCTGTGATGCTGCATCTTCCGGCAATAACAATGTCAGGCTACTTGAAAGGCATATTGGAAGCCTGCGGCAAGATTGGCGTTACAGTCAGGGGATTGTACGGAGAGAACACAGAGGCTTTGGGAAATATGTTCCAGGTTTCAAACCAGGTTACATTAGGCCAGTCGGAAGAAGAAATAGTTTATAACATTAAAAATATAACAAAGCAGATAATTAATCAGGAAAGAGCATTGAGGGATGACCTTTATAAGCAGAATACATTTATGTTTGAGGACAAAATTTTTAGGTCCCTTGGTATCCTAAAGAATGCTAGGGTGTTGACATCCGAAGAAAGCCATAAGCTTTTATCCGATGTTAGACTTGGAATAGATATGGGAATTATTAAGGACGTAGACACTAAGACAATAAATGAGCTCATGGGAGTTATACAGCCAGGGAGTTTGCAGGTATTATTGCCCAATTCATCGGGCCAGATGGAAAGAGATGTTGGAAGAGCTGAAATTATCCGCAAAAAATTAAACAAGACAAAGGAGTGATTTGAATGTACGGTAGATTTACAGAGAAAGCAGAAAAAGCTATAACCCATTCACAGGAAAGTGCTATGCAGCTTGGACATAATTACGTAGGAACAGAACACCTTTTACTCGGTTTGGTCAGGGAAGGTACCGGAATTGCTTCAAGGGTACTGCAAAGCCAGGGCGTAACCGAAGAAAAAGTTTTAAAGGAAATTGAAGAGCTCATAGGAAAAGGTGAACAGACAGGGGAGCAGCCTTTAGGATTTACACCAAGGACGAAAAGAGTTCTGGAGCTAAGCTTTAAGGAAGCAAGAAGAATGGGTCAAAACTATATAGGTACTGAGCATTTGATACTTGGAATTATGAAAGAAGGGGAGAGTGTAGCGGTAAGGATACTTATCGATTTGGGGGTTGATCCGCAGAAGCTGATAAACGAGATCAGTAAAATGCTTACTGAAGAGGCACCAGGTTCTGCAGGAGAGCCTAAGAATCATAGTGCAAATTCAAACACTCCTACACTTAACCAGTTTGGCAGGGATTTGACAGAAATGGCAAGAGAAGATAAATTTGACCCTGTTATTGGCCGTGATAATGAAATTGAAAGGGTTATCCAGATCCTTAGCAGAAGAACAAAAAACAATCCTTGCCTAATAGGTGAACCAGGAGTTGGAAAAACTGCTATTGCCGAGGGTCTGGCACAAAAGATAGTTGAAGGAAATATTCCTGAAATCCTTAAGGACAAAAGAGTGGTGACCTTGGATTTATCTTCAATGGTAGCAGGTGCAAAGTACAGGGGCGAATTTGAGGAACGTCTTAAAAAGGCCCTTGATGAAATAAGAAAAGCCGGGAACGTTATTTTATTCATAGATGAAATGCACACAATTATAGGTGCAGGTGCGGCTGAAGGAGCTATCGATGCCTCCAATATTTTAAAGCCATCCCTTGCAAGGGGAGAGATTCAGGTTATAGGTGCTACTACTCTTGATGAATACAGGAAACATGTTGAAAAGGATGCTGCACTTGAAAGAAGATTCCAGCCTATTACTGTTGGAGAGCCTTCGGTAGAAGAGGCAATAGGAATATTAAAAGGTGTAAGGGATAAGTATGAGGCTCATCACAGGGTAAAAATAACAGATGAAGCCATTGAGGCGGCAGTTAAGTTTTCCGACAGATATATTACGGACAGATTCCTTCCCGATAAGGCTATTGACTTGATTGATGAAGCAGGCTCAAAGGTAAGGCTTAAATCCTTTACGGCACCGCCTGACCTTAAAAAGCTGGAAGAGCAGTTTGAAAAACTCAGAAAAGAAAAGGAAGATTCTATAAGGTCCCAGGAGTTTGAAAAGGCGGCAAGGATCAGGGACGAAGAGCAAAGGTTAAAGAGCGAGCTGGAGAAAGCTAAAAATGATTGGTACCAAAAGAGCCAGGTAAAGACCGACACAGTTACTGAGGACCATATAGCGGAAGTGGTTGCAAGCTGGACCGGTATACCGGTTAAGAAGCTGGCAGAGGAAGAGACTGAAAGACTTATGAAGATGGAGGATGTCCTTCACCTTAGGGTTATCGGTCAGGAAGAGGCAGTTAAGGCAGTATCAAAGGCAATAAGAAGAGGTAGAGTAGGTCTTAAGGATCCTAAGAGACCTGTGGGATCATTTATTTTCCTCGGCCCTACGGGGGTTGGTAAGACAGAGTTGTGCAAGGCTTTAGCGGAAGCTCTATTTGGAGAAGAAAATGCAATGATCAGGATAGATATGTCTGAATACATGGAAAAGCACAGCGTATCCAGACTTGTAGGATCACCGCCGGGGTATGTGGGTTATGATGAAGGCGGTCAGCTCACAGAGAAGGTAAGAAGAAAGCCATACTCAGTAGTGTTGTTTGATGAAGTTGAAAAGGCACATCCCGATGTGTTCAACATTTTGCTCCAGATACTTGAGGATGGACGTTTGACAGATTCACAAGGCAGAACTGTAGATTTCAGGAATACAGTTATTATAATGACATCAAACGTCGGAGCAAGAATGATTACAGAGCCTAAAAGACTTGGATTTGCATCACCCAATGAAGAAAAGTCCAAAAACTATCAAACAATGAAGAATAACGTTATGGGTGAACTGAAGAATACATTTAAACCGGAATTCCTTAACAGGGTTGATGAGATAATTGTATTCCATCCATTGGAAGAGTTGCATATAAAAGAAATAGTTAAGCTTATGATAGACGGACTGGCTAAGAGACTCAAGGCAAACGACATTAAGCTTGATGTATCGGATAAGGCACTCGATATTCTAGCAAACAAAGGTTATGACATGGTATATGGTGCGAGGCCTTTAAGAAGGGCAATTCAAAGTCAGGTTGAAGACAGGTTGGCTGAGGAAATCCTAGAAGGAAGGATTAAATCAGGAGATAATGTGCTTGTTGATTCCGATGGAGAAAATCTCACATTCACCAATAAAGTAACAGAAAAAAGTCCTGTAATTTAATAAAAGCAGCATAGATTGAGGAAGCTCCAATGATTTGAAGGGGCTTCCTTTTTGTGTTGTGAGAAATTATGGTGTACTTGACACTTATATTGAAGGAACCTTCAAAAGATGATAAACTGTATAATACAGCACTTTAAATTTGCATTACATTTCTTTAATTAAGGAGAGAGTTACATGTCTAGGAACTCTAAAAGCATCAAGATTGGATTGTCGCTGATTTCAATAATTGTTTCAATGGTTTGCTCGTTTTTTATAATCAATACATATGCTTTAGCGGATAACGCTACAAAAATCATAAAGGTTTTTGTGGACGGCAGAGAGCTTGACCTTGATGTGCCGCCTGCTATTATTTCAGGAAGGACTCTTGTGCCTCTAAGAGCCATATTCGAGTCTTTAGGGGCCGATGTGAAATGGGATGCCGGAACTAAAACTGTTACAGGCATAAAAAATGACACAACAATAGAATTGACAATTAATAAAAAAAATGCCTTCATAAACGGCAGAGTCACGCCTATTGATGTGCCGGCTTTGATAGTCAAAGGTAGAACTCTTGTACCGGCAAGGTTTGTAGCGGAGAGCCTCGGTACTGATGTGGAGTGGAAAAGTCAAGACCGGGTTGTAGAAATTGTTATGCCTAAGGCAATCCGTTTTACTGATACAAACTTGGAAGCGGTTGTAAGAACCCAAATAAAAAAGCCGGTTGGAGACATTCTGACCAGCGATGTAAAAAATATAGTTGAATTGGATGCTGCAGAGAAGGGCATAGTTAGCCTGGAAGGAATAGAGTATTTTACCTCCATAAGGGAACTTGATCTCGAAAGCAATAAGATTAGGGATATAAATAAGCTTTCAGCACTCAAAAACCTTAATTATCTCTATCTCTCAGATAACTGTATATCGGATATCAGCGGCTTAAAGGGATTATCAAATTTAAAAATGCTGGCACTACAAGTAAATCAGGTTTCTGATATCTCATCATTAAGCGATCTGGCTGATTTACACGGACTTGACCTGGCCCAAAATCAAATCAGTGATATCTCGCCCATTAAAAGTCTTACAAATCTTGAAATGCTAAATCTTTGGAGCAACCCTATTTTGGATATAAGCGTACTTAAGGAGCATAAATCCATAAGAAAGCTATATCTCCTTGCATCAAAAGGAGATATAGTGGATGATGCACTCTTCCAGAAGTATGAGCAAATGGGGGCAAAGGTTCGGGAAATAATAGGATCGCTAATAAAACCCGAAATGACTGAATATGAAAAGGAATTGATACTCCATGACTACCTGGTTACCCGAGTTAAATATGACAAGCAAAATTTAATTAACGACACGCTGCCGGATGAGACTCATACTGCTTATGGAGCATTGATTAACGGAATTGCTGTTTGCGACGGTTATGCCAGGAGTTTTCAAATTTTAATGAATGCAGTAGGGATTGAATGCAGTATGATTGTCGGAGATTTTGACTCTCTTAACGGCACATTATCACCGTCTAGGATAACAAGATCTAATGGCGAAAAGTGGAAACATGCATGGAATATAGTCAAGATAAACAATAATTACTATCAGGTGGATGTTACAGCTGATGATCCGGTATCGAATGATGATACGGAGATATTGAGCCACCAGTATTTTAATATATCCGATAAACAAATGGGAACAGATCACAGGTGGGATAGAAGTGCATATACCCCATGCGTTGAGGATAGTGAACTTTTTAATTTGATAGCTAAAGAAAGAAAAAACCTTATAATAACAAATGACAAGTATTACTACATCAGTCCTGAGAGTGGCATAACAAGCATAAACTTTGATGGCAGCAGTGAGATGAAAATTGTACAGGATAAAGTTTATGAGATTGTGTTGATGGGAGATTATATATACTATATTAACAACAGTGACAAAAACACACTGTACAGGGTAAAAACCGATGGAACATCCAAAACCAAGCTTGGAAATACAAAGGTTGTAGAAATAGATAAAGGCAGTGACAACAGCATTTATTTTATTGCTGACTATAAAATCAACAAGGTAGGTCCTGAGGGGGAAAATCAGTCACAGCTAAACCATGATGATGTAGTTTCGTGGGTACTTGTCGAGGGCAATGAGATTTTCTATAAGGTCTTCAATTTTGATTACGGAGCGAGGCTTAAAAAGGCAGACCTAAATGGCGGTAACAGTATAGAAATTGTTAGGGATGAGCCAACAGGATATATTCTGTCCAGCAACGGAAGAAATGTGGACTTTTGGTATACCCATTATGAGCATGTATTAAACGGATGGATATACTATGTTAATAAAAGTGACTCTAAAAGCATTTACAGAGTAAAACTTGATGGATCTGAAAGGTCCAAAGTTTGCAGTGACTCAGTTGATGATGGAAATGATATAGAGATTTTAGGAAACTATATTTATTACAGAAATTCTAATGACGGCAATAAATACTATAGAGTAAATCTGGATGGCAGTAACAGGCAGGCAGTCTAATGCTTTACTGAACCATCGGCTTTCAACATCTGGAGGAGGGAGAAGCTTAGGCTTCCTCCAGATCGCTGATGGTTATTTCACGGGTGTGGGTAGTGTGGTCCCACTCCTTATTATTTTTGCTTAAAAATCCTTCTATGGTAATTGGTACCCATGTGAGGCAATAAAAAGGATAGAGGAGAAAGCCAAGTATTGTTTTGTTGTTAAACTTCTTTTCTGAAATGACCACAAGGGGTCCGTAAAAAAATTGGAGTACTACAAAAACATTCCACACTTCTACGGGAAAGACGTATTTAAGGCTAAAAAACGGCGATGTCGGGTAAATAAGTTGAATCCACATCATAATGGTAATGAGCCCGATAAATATGAATCTGATGGGCTGGAAAAGGTACAAGGCACAATCAAAAGCCACTAAGTTTTGCTCCTTGAAGGCTTTTTTAAACAAGGCACCTAAAAATCTTGATGCACAGTCTGCGTGTCCCTGCATCCATCTCTTTCGTTGATTCCAGGATTGCCTTAGTGTAAGAGGTTTTTCGTCATAAACAATTGCATTATGTGCCCATGCTACCTTCATTCCGTTTAATGCAAGCTTCATGGTAAACTCCAGATCTTCTGTGAGGCATGTTGCTCCCCAGCCTATCTGTTTTAAAACCTTTGTTTCAACACAAAAGCCGGTGCCGCAAAGTCCGCAGCTTAAGCCCAAATAATACCTGGGCAGCTGGAATATTCTGTTGGAAAGCCAAAATGCTATTGAATAGGAGCAAGTAATCCATGAATCAAAAGGGTTTTTGCTGTCTATGTAACCCTGAACTACCTTATGACCCTTGCACAGCTGCTTGTTCATTTCCATTAAATAATTTGATGAAACAAGATTGTCAGCATCAAAAATGCTTATGGCATCATAATTTTTTTCCATATCAAATATCTTCTCAAACATCCACTCAAGGGCAAAGCCCTTTCCCTTTAATTCGTTATTTGAGCGGTTATAGACAATTGCACCATGCTCTGATGCTATTTTTGCCGTATTGTCGGTGCAATTATCTGCGACTACAAATATATCATAAAGCTCCTTTGGATAATTCTGTTTCTTAAGGCTGTCTATGATATGTGCAATAACCAGTTCTTCGTTGTGAGCGGCTATAACCAATGCAAACTTTTTTGATGGTCCATAGTCTTTATAAGAATCTTCTTTTCTTTTTATCCAGCCGAAAACTGATATACCGAAGTAGTAGCAGCCTGCCATAAAAATCAGAATTTGGATAATCTGGGTTGATAGATATACAAAGCTGTTAAATATGGACAACATTCATTTCCTCCAGTATAAATATTTAATTTCATTTCATATAACCCTATTATTTTGTACTTAATAATAGAAAATATTTAATAAAATTATATAAAAATTTGTGGTATAATAAATTAACCTATATATTCTTTTGCCTGATTGCCGATAATTATACAGAGGAATGACTAAAATTTTACTTTTATATTAGTCATTACAAAGGAATTTTTAAGTGAAGGAGTTTTAGATGGCAAAAAACAAATCATTATACATTTGTCAAGAATGCGGCTATGAGTCTTCCGGCTGGCTGGGTAAATGCCCTGCCTGCAGTCAATGGAACACATTTGTTGAAGAAGTTTCAAAGAGTGGATCAAAAAATAACAATATAGATATTAAGAACATTAAACCCGTAAGTATAAATGATGTCAGTTCCCATGCAGAAGAACGATACTGTACAGGATTTAAGGAAATTGACAGGGTTTTAGGAGGCGGGCTTGTTAAGGGATCCCTTATATTGGTCGGAGGAGACCCGGGGATTGGTAAGTCTACATTAATTCTTCAGATATGCAACAGCATGGTTTTAAATTCCAATATATTATATTTTTCCGGTGAGGAGTCCATAGGGCAAATTAAAATAAGAGCAGACAGGCTTTCGGTAAAGAACAGCAAGCTCCTAATGGTATCGGAGACAAGCTTTAATACAATTGAGGCTGTCATATTAAAAGAAAAGCCTGGGCTTGTTATAATAGACTCCATACAAACAATGTTCAGCGAGGACATAACCTCAGCACCTGGAAGCGTAAGTCAAGTTCGTGAAGTAACCGGAAAACTTATGAGGATTGCTAAGGACAATGGTATATCCATTATAATTGTCGGGCATGTTACTAAAGAGGGTGCAATAGCAGGCCCCAGGGTCTTAGAGCACATGGTTGATACTGTCCTGTATTTTGAGGGGGACAGGCATATGAGTTACAGGGTGCTTAGGTCGGTTAAGAACAGGTTTGGATCTACAAATGAGATAGGAATATTTGAAATGAGGGATACAGGACTTGCTGAAATAGATAATCCATCAGCCATTATGTTGTCAGGGAGACCTGTAAATGTACCGGGATCAGTTGTTGTAGCAAGCGTGGAGGGGACTCGTCCCATGCTTATTGAGGTACAAGCTCTGGTAAGTCCGACAAACTTTGGTATGCCAAGGAGAATGGCTACCGGCATTGACTACAACAGAATAACTTTGTTAATGGCGGTTTTAGAGAAAAGGGTAGGGATGCAACTAGGCAATTTTGATGCTTATGTAAACGTAGTTGGTGGTATAAAGATTGATGAACCTGCCTGTGATTTAGGGTTGATTATTGCAATAGCATCAAGCTTCAGAAATCAGATAGTTGATCCTGATTGTGTGCTGATCGGAGAAGTAGGCCTTACAGGAGAGGTAAGGGCTGTAAGCCATATTGATAAGAGGGTAATGGAAGCTAAAAGGATAGGTTTTAAAACATGCATTATACCTTCCGGAAATAAAAAAATAATTAAGCAGATTAAAGATATAAGCGGTATAGAAATAAAAGCAGTTGAAAATGTAAAAGAGGCTTTGGATTTGTTGGTTTGATGCAATGAGAACCGGATAATAAAATTATAAATTATTTAAATTTCGATATTTCGGTATCTATTAGGTGCTGGAGGATAGGATTATGAGAGAAGACAGATTAAAGGATTATGAGCTTTTGGAAATTTTAAAGATAATGGCACCTGGGACTCCGCTGAGGGAAGGCCTGGAAAATATTTTGAAGGCTCGGACGGGGGCACTTATTGTTATTGGCGACTCCAGCGAGGTTATGAGCCTTGTAGATGGGGGATTCTTTATAAATAAGGAGTATTCGCCTGCCCAGCTTTATGAGCTGGCTAAAATGGATGGTGCTATAATTATCAGCAAGGATTTGAGGAAAATCCTGTATGCCAATGCTCTTCTTATACCTAACCCTTCAATACAGACGGAAGAGACGGGCACAAGGCATAAGAGTGCCGAAAGAGCGGCAAAACAGTCGGGAGAAATTGTTCTGTGCATATCCCAAAGAAGAAATATAATCACTCTATACAAGGGAGATTGCAAGTATATACTTAAGGATACGTCCATGCTTCTTGTAAGGGCCAATCAGGCCCTTCAGACGCTGGAGAAATATAACTCAGTACTTATAACTGCATTAGGGAACCTGAGTGTACTGGAGTTTGAAGACAATGTTACCCTTGATGATGTAGCCTATGTTATTCAGAGAACCGAAATGGTAATGAGGATAGTGGCTGAGGTGGACAGGTATATTTGCGAGCTGGGAAATGAAGGCCGTCTTATAAGGATGCAGTTGGAAGAGCTCCTTGTAAATGTAGAGGAAGACGTTCGGATGGTTATTGAAGATTACATGGTCCGGAATGATTTAAAGACATCCGAGGATATCCTCACAATGATAAAGAATTTTGACGATGATCAGCTTTTAGATCTCACAAACATATGCAGTGCACTTGGGTATAGTCAAAGAGAGAGCACAATTGTTATGAACGTAACGCCTAAAGGATTCAGGATTATGAGCATGATTCCAAGGGTACCCATGACTGTCGTGAAGAATCTTTTGGAAAAGTTTGTGAATCTCCATGGAATATTAAAGGCTACTCCCGATGAGCTTGATACTGTTGAAGGAATAGGGGAGATAAGAGCCAGAGCTATTAAGGAAGGGCTTAAAAGGGTTCGCGACCAGTTGATGCTGGACACCAGAAGGTTTTAATTTGAGGATATTTTATTCATTCACTAGGAAAAATACTGGAATTTGCATGGTTTAAGTGATAAAATATAGAGAAATATAAAGAAATAAAAATCTATCTTTGATTTTAATAAATACATATGATTTCGGGAGGACTTAATAAACTATGGATGTTAACGAGCAGTTAAGGATTATAAAAAAAGGTGTTTTCGAATTAATCAGTGAAAACGAGCTTTTGGAAAAACTAAAAAAATCACAAAAGGAAAATAAACCTCTTAAAATAAAGCTTGGTCTTGACCCCACAGCACCGGATATACATTTAGGTCACACCGTTGTATTAAGGAAACTGAAAGCATTTCAGGATCTTGGACATCAGGTAATAATAATAATCGGTGACTATACCGGAATGATCGGGGACCCTACAGGCAAGTCTGAAACCAGAAAGCAGCTTACAAGGGAAGAAGTTCTTAAAAATGCAGAGACATATAAAACTCAGATATTCAAGATATTGGATAGGGAGAAAACTATTGTAAGATTTAACAGCGAATGGCTTGCACCATTAAACTTTGCGGATGTCATAAAGCTTGCTGCCAAATATACTGTTGCGAGGATGTTGGAGAGGGAAGACTTCAAAAAAAGGTTTACCACCAATCTTCCGATATCAATTCATGAGTTTTTCTATCCTTTGATGCAGGGCTATGATTCTGTTGAGCTTGGAGCAGATGTTGAGCTTGGGGGAACAGACCAGAAGTTTAACATTCTTATGGGCAGAACGCTTCAGAAGGAATATGGCAAGACTGACGTTCAAATAGGCTTGTTTATGCCAATACTTGAAGGTACAGATGGCATCAAGAAAATGAGTAAAAGCCTTGGAAACTATATAGGTATTAATGAAGAGCCTAATGACATATACGGCAAAACAATGTCAATACCCGACGAGCTTATTATAAGATACTATGAACTTGTTACAGATGTTCACCCGGATGAGATAGAGTCTATGAAGCAGCAGATGAAGGACAATGCTGTTAATCCAAGAGATCTTAAGATGAAGCTTGCCAGAGAAGTAGTAGAGCTGTACCATGGAAAGGAAGCTTCTCTAAAAGCTGAAGAGCATTTCAAATCTGTATTCCAAAAAGGTGCAGTGCCTGAGGATATCGAAGAAGTTACGGTAAATTCTTCAGAGCTTACAGACGGGAAGATATGGGCACCAAAGCTTCTTACCATAACAGGACTTGCTCCTTCAAACAGTGAAGCGAGAAGGCTCATTACACAGGGCTCCCTTAAGATAAATGAAGTAAAATTCGATCAGGCAAACGCAGATATAGAAATAAAAGATGGTGATGTAATCCAGGTTGGAAAGAGGAAATTTGCAAAACTTAAAATCGATAAATAGAATCAAGCTTTATTAACATATAGATACCGAACTGTAAAACTAGTTATATACAGTGAGCGGAATCGCCGAATAAGGGCTATTCCAAGCGAACTGATATATAACTTTACAGTTCGGTATCTATAGAAGCAGCTGTATACTTCGACATTATTATGGGTGTGGGAGGGCTTAAGTTTATGGAAATAAAAGTTGGAGAGATAATCAGGTTAAAAAGGGAAGAAAAAAGTTACGGGCTCACTGATTTTGCAAAACTGGTGGGAATATCGCCAGGTTATCTGTCCCAGCTGGAAAATGGCCATAAAGTTAATCCAAAACTGGAAACCATACTTAGAATAATCAAAGAGTTGGACATTGATATTGATATGCTCCTTGGCCTTGAAAGGGAAGGAGAAAATGTAAATATCAGGATTCCATCCCTTCTGAAGCTGGTATTAGCAAAGGACAGGAACTATAAGGTGATGGAGGACAAGGATATCTTAAAGAAATTATGCAGTATTATAGATAAGGCATTAGAAAGTAAATATCTGGTTGAAGATCAAGATCTATATTCCTTATTTCTTGAGGATATTTACATACAGATCGAGACTATACTCAAAAGGTATATGGCCCTACAGATAATTAAATACAATGTGGAGTAGCATTGTAAGTATAACTCAATAGAACATAAAAGACATTTCCTAAGGGAGTGTCTTTTTTAATGTCTAAGAAATTATGATGTATGCTACACCATAATTTCTCACCACAACCATCAAAGTTGACAAAATCATTTCATGATTTTGTTTATGTTTAAGAAATTACTGTGTATTTTTGAAGGTTATTCTTGCCAAATCTAAGTATGTTTTATATAATTAAAGTATGCGGTGTAAATCATTGTTGACGCCGCAATAAATAACTCAAGGGAGAAAAAATGGAGGGATTCGTATGATTAAGAAGATATCATTGATAGGGGTGGCTTTATCCGTTTTAGTAGGAGCAAGTGTGCCCGGTAATGCTCGTGAACTGCTTGAAACCACAAACTTTAATAGTGGGATAAGCCTTCCCTGGAATCTGATTGAAAGTGATGACAGCTACGCGAACTCATCTGTTGAAGACGGTAAATATGTAATACATATGAATGAGAAGGGAGTAAATCAATGGGACGTTCGAATCTCTCATAAAGGATTTTCAATTAAAGAGGGATACAGGTATAGAGTTAAATTTTCAATAAATTCAACGAAAGATACTAAAATTTATGCTAAGGTTGGTGATCGTGGTGAGCCTTATGGTGAGGTATGGAATAATAATTGGAATCCATTTACCATTAGGGCAAATCAAGCACTTACTGTGGAACAACAGTTTACTGCCTATAGAACTTGTAACGATGCCGAGTTTGCCTTTCATCTAGGAGGTGTTCTGGCAGGATCTGTTCCGCTTGATATACAACTTATTTCTGTGTCGCTGGATGATGGTACTCATATTGAGCCAACCCCAACACTCCCTATACCAACGCCAACACAGCCTATACCATCACCAACCCTTTTACCGGGAATTTGTGTGGCAACTATAAACCCCAGCTTTTCGTTTACTAATAAAGATGTGCTAAAAGGCTTCCGTATTTCAGGGCGTGATGGATTATATAACAATGGAATTGATGATAATGGTGTTATACGTGTTCCTAATACATCAAACGGTCTATCACGTTTTACCATATCAAAGCCCGGTTATTTAAGCCGTACAGTAGATCTGCTTATAGGTACTGCCCAAAATCCTATTGATATGTGGGCGGGAGATATAAATGGAGATAATCGGATAAATATGGCAGATGTAATAAGTATGGTTGAAGGTTTTAATAGTATAAAAGGCAATGCTGAATATAGCAGCATTTGTGATTTTAACCAGGACCAGTGTATTAACATGGCAGATGTCATGATTCTGGTCGCTAATTTCGGTAAAACAGTAAATGACTATCCGGTATATAAGGCCTATTAACTCTTTTGTATTTTCTTCTCAAGGAGTTTTCTTACAGGTATGGTGGTCCATGTATATATTGCATAGCATAAATAAATTATTGCAACAATTATAAGGGCTGTGTCAAGTTTGAGGAACCTTAATGTGAAGAGTATTATGATGAATGCCAGCCAAAGGACCTTGGGACCACCTATCTTTTCTACCATTTGAATAGGCTTGAAGTAAGGATTGGAATCCACAATCAATTCCTGAAGCAATTCCAGAAGATCCTTATTTGTAGGATCCATTAAGTAAGCCTGCCTGATTGCTTCACGGGCATCCTTGGAGTTGCCTGAGATTAATTGGGATATGCCCAATTTTGCCAATTTTGCAAGGTCATTATCTGAGGATGACATATAACGCTGCAGTGCATCTGCATGGGCTGTTTTATTATTTGTGGACAGGTTATACTTGATATAAAATGTAAGGGCAGCACCGTTATACGGGTCTAATCTTAAGGCTTCATTTACAAGTTTAAATGCTTTATCCTGATGACCCGTTTTAAACATCAATTCACCGTAATCGGCAAGTACATCCGGGTTGTGAGGATTTGCCGCAAGTGATTCAAGATAATGCTCCTCCGAGTTTATATAATCATTCTTATCATACAGGATTTTTGCCAAGAGATGATGGCAGCGGCTTTTTTCAAATCCATGCCCTAATGCATCTTTACACAAGTACAGGGCCTCATCATTTGAGTTCTTTTGGTGGAGACATACAGCTTTTAAAAACAATAGCTCGCCATTATTTGGAGCCGATGCAAGAAGGCTGTTTATTTTACCTATTGCTGAATCTATCCTGTTTATTTCAAGTAGATGGTATGCCTCTTCCAGGCTTAATAAAAATTCATTGTTGAAGGGCATAGGCAACAAATACACCTCCGATCAATAGCATTATTTCGATTGCAACACCTATAGCTATCCATTTAAGGGCATCTTTAAGAAGAGGAGTGACTATACCTCCATTTAATATGTGCTGATAGAACTTTGGTTTCATGGTAAAATACATAAATAAATAAAACACGACGTCGGCTATGCGGATCCCTAGTCTCATATCCCTGGAACTTATATGAATCGTCTTGGATAAAATTAAAGCAGCAAATATAGCCTTTGAAACAAGTATAAAGATGCCTATGATATAGAACAGGTTTATTTTTTGACTTTTAACACCAAGCCATCGTGCATTTCTTGAGCCTAAGACTGTTATAGGTATAACTCCGCCGAAAAAAGCTACATAAAACAGCTTGCTTATATCATACGACTTTGTCTCACTAACTCCATTTGTCTTAAGCGTTGGATTAAAAAGGCTTTTATCCATACCTTGTTACCTCCATATGTGGGGGATTACTATTTGCTATTAGTCTTTGCATCTTTCATTGTACATTTACCGTTAAAAACTCCCCCTTCATCAGCTATAAAGCTTTGAACAGTTATGTCGCCGTTGATTTTGGATGTAGATAAGAGTCTTAAGATACCGTTGGCTTCGATGTTCCCGTCAACTGTTCCTGCATTATGTATGTTGTTGGCGTTTATGTTTCCTTTCACGCTGGCTTCTGAGCCTATGTATATATCGCCATTTACAGCAAGATCCCCAATAACTTTTCCATCAATCCTTATTGTACCGTCGGACTTAATGTTTCCTTCAAAAACCGAGCTTGCACCTATTAGGGTATCAAACTTGTCAATTCCGTCAAACTCCTTTTTACCAAACATTTTGGGCCTCCTTTAAAACATGGATTATTATTGCAAAATCACTCTGTGATCTTGTTAGTGCCTAGGAAAATATGGTGGTTTTATTAATCAAGGTATTTTAATGGGTCAACAGGTGTGCCGTTGATTCTTACTTCAAAATGCAAATGGGGTCCTGTGCTTCTTCCTGTGCTTCCAACTCTGGCAACTAACTGCCCCTTTTTTATTTTCTGGCCTTCTTTGGCTACTGCTGCAGAAATATGCCCGTATAGTGTGGTTAAACCGTGACCATGTGAAACAACTACCGCTTTGCCGTAACCAGGCATAGTGCCTGCAGTTATTACAGTGCCTTCTGCAGCTGCCAGGATATCGGAGCCCCAGTCAGCAGCAATATCAATGCCGGCATGGAAACGCTCGGAGTAATTGAAAGGATCCTCCCGCTCTCCAAATCGGGAACTGAGCCTGCCTTTTGCTGGCCATAGCGTTGGGATGGTTGCAGTATACTTTTTAAGCTTATCCTCTATTTCGGCCAACCCGGTTATATCCTTTGTTTGATTACTATTCTCGTTTATTAATTCATCTAAATTGTCCTTTAATACTCTTATGTCATCAACAAAGGTCCTTTCAGTTCTGTCCCCCGACCTGTTGGTTTTGCTGCCCGGTTCATCAGATAAGTATTTTTCTGCCATATCCTTGTATCTTTCGGTAAATTGGTTTATTTTGTAATTAATTATTTTTTCTCGTTCCTCTAGACTTTTAATAGCATTTGCTTTCTCGCTAATCATGTTTTTCTGATCTATATTAAGCTTAGAAAGATTTTCGATGTTGGATTCCAGTGATTTTTTGTGATTGGATAAATTGATGTTTATTACGATAAGACCTGAAATAAAAATTATTAGTACAGCAACTAGCAAAGAAACTTTCAGATAGAAGGACGAAATCTTTATAACCCTCACTCTATCCTGGGAATGAGGTATAAGCATGATTGATAAATACTCTTTATGCTTTTTTGTTTTGGCCTTTCTCATTTCCGACTTCATACTAAACTCCAATATTCAAGCTTTTAATAATTTTAAATTTCAAAATTTGACTTTAGCTTTTTTTATTATACACTAAAACTTGATAAAATTATACTTTATTTGCAACATTCCCTTCAATATAAAGAATATTCTAAGCAAAACCCTCAATTTTGCTTCTAAATATAAAATAAGTGAATTACATTTTTAAAATTGGTAATACTCCCAAAAGGGGAAATAAATCTTCAGGAATGGAATAAAAAATAATTAAGGCGTATAATTAGTATTGGATGTATAAACTGGTAAAAATTCTGGTATAATTTTACTATGGCTAACTGATTCTATTATTTTTAATTGTCTGATTTTTAAATAATGTCCCTGGTGGGACTTTTCTTTTTTATGGGGATGATGCCTCCATATTAAATGGTATATCAAAATCCAATATGATTTTGCAATTTTGATAATTTCCTAAGCAAGAGCAATAAAAAGCCAGCTGGGATATTCCGCAGCTGGCTGTACACGTAATTATATCGTTCTAATTTCTTGTAACCTTTATTGTATAATTTCCTGTAATATAGGGTGATGAATGTTTTACCTTAACATAGTAGGTTCTTAGTGAATTGTCATTAGTGAAATTGATTTTAAAGTTACCGTTTGCACCACTGCTGTTGTCCTGGCCTATAAGGTTGAATTCACTGTACCACACTTCACTTCTATTTGCTATATATGGATCCTGAATAGGTATTGAACCCTTGTAAACTTCCCCATATGTATCTGTCATACCAAAGGTTTCAACAGTGTAGTTGCCGGGATATGCTCCTATCTTGTACCAATCAACGTCACCTTCATTGTCTATTGAAGCAACTTTTTCAACATTTATATCAATAATATCAGCAGAAAAAACTGTATCATTAACTTCTTTTTCACCATTTGCTGCAGGAGTTGGAATATAGCAAACACTCTCGTAGAAAAGGAATTCGTTAAAGTTAATTGCATGTTCCTGACCATCCCATGGGTCATTATAGATCACAAATGGGCCTGTTACCCCATCTTTCTGATACATATAACCTTTACCCACTATACAATGATTATCTATAAGAAAGGCTATGGGTGAATTCATATCAATAGCTTTCACAATATCATCGAAAGGATATGCTCCAAAAACACTTGAGAACTTTTTTGGAGTTATATGTCTTGCTGAATAACCTGTTATGTATCTTTCTATGCCTTCTGATAGGGTAGACATAGTATTTGGTTGGTTAAACTGGTAGGAATAAGAATTTGGATAAATATATTTAGCAATTTCAACAGTACGGTTTATATTGGTGTTATTGATATAGGAACTCACCATGGATGCACTTGTTGCCCAGCATAATAAACTGTAAGGCTGCTGGGTCTGGTATACAAGTGGCAGAGTTTTTCCCCTGGTTACACTGATTGTATAATTTCCTGTTGAACCATTGCTATCGGTTACTTTTATATAATAAGCTATGTTTTTCTGAAGCTGCATTTCCAGTACACAGTTTTCTACTGCATCTGTATCACTGGCCAAAAGCTGTCCACTGCCGCTATAAACCTGTCCTGTTGTATTATTGAAGCCCTTGGTTTCAATCCTGTAGTAGGCTGTTTGAGAAGCAGTAAATCTGAAATAGTCTACATCAGAGGATGAGTTTATTTGTGCAGTATATGGAGTTCCGGCACTTAGCACATAGGCTGAATTGATTGAATTTCCCTCATTATCATAAGAAATGGTTTCCTGAGGAATGGAAACAACAAGATTATAATCACCGCTGTTAGCACTTGAATCCCAATGTGTAACCTTTATATAATAAGTGGTAGATGCCGACAGATCATATGTGATACTAAAGTTTCCGCTGCCGTAATCATCATTAGTGGTAAGATATTGCTTGCTTGCGGGACGCATTATACCTGTACCGATTCCGTTATTATCATAAAGATACCCTACTGTATCGGTGGAACCAGTGGTTTTTATAGTGTATGTTCCGCTTATCCGTGGAGTAAACATGTAATAGTCTTCGTCAGCAGGCTGGTTAATTGCTCCGGAAATGGAGACTGTCTTTGTATTGTTTGGTAGAATATTGGCAGACAGGAATGAGCTGTTATATTCTACTTCAGTTATGGTTATTCTATTTGGCTTTAACGGGATAATGCTGATTGTATAGCCGGCCTTTGACATATCATATGTGCTATTGCATTTGAGTTTTATATAATAGTTGTGGTTTCCTGTTAATTCAGCACGTAGAGTACTATTTGGGGTCTCATCAATTATTTCTCTGGATGGGTTGTATAAAGTTTTTGTTGCAGAATTACCTGACTCTATAGTGATCTCATAAGGTCCTGTGTACATTGGTGTAAAGATAAAATAATCCTCATCTATCACACTGTCTAAGTTACCGATAATTTTTTCGTTGTAGTTACCATATTTGTCAAGAGGTGTTGCTGACTCAAATGTGTCATTTAGCTCACATTCATACATAGCTGCATAGCCTGATATGCTGAAAATGGCAATTACAAATAAAACTACTACGTATGTAGTTAAAAATTTACTTCTTTTGTTCATACTAATCCCCCATTCTTTTGTTTGTCTGATTATTAGCCCTACAATTGCATCGATGCATTTTATTTAATACCTTTGCTATATTAAAAGTGTTAATAATCTTACATTTGGCGGAGCAAATAACGAACGGGTTAACGGGATTTGCGACAGACAAATGTAATAGATTAATCACTTTTAATGTAGATAAAGGGATTAACATAATATTAACACAAAAAGTTTACTTTAAAAAGCATAAAAGTAAAAAATTATCATTATGTTATAAATTTGTTGTGTGATAAAAAAGCAATAAAATTCCCCCTACCTTGCATAAACAAGATAAGGGGAGCCTTTGTCGATGTAAATATTAAATCTTAAACTTCTTTACTTCAAGTGTGAGTTCATCGGCCATCTTGGATAATCCTGCTGCAGCTTGTGCCACAATCTCAATTGATGCCAGCTGTTCCTGACCGGAAGCAGATATTTCCTCCGAGCTTGCTGCCGATTGCTGTGCTACTGAGGCCATATCCTGAGTCTGGGTTGCGATTTCTTTTGATCTGGAGTCAATGTTTTGAAGCATCTCTGCGGAGTGTTGTGAACGTTTTACTATATCTTCTACAGCCATCTTAATTTTATCAAAAGCATCTTTTGTATTATTTACGGCTTCAGCCTGGGAATTGACAGTTACTTTTGATAAAGCCATGTTTTCAGAGGTCTGTTTGCTTTTTTCTGTAGTTTCTCTTATGATTGTTGTTATTTCTTTTGCAGCGGATGCTGACCCCTCAGCCAGCTTTCTGATTTCTTCCGAAACGACGGCAAAACCTTTTCCTGCTTCTCCTGCTCTAGCAGCTTCTATTGCTGCATTGAGAGCCAAAAGATTAGTCTGTTCCGTTATAGATGTTATTACATCAACAATGCCCTCAACTTTTGCAACCATTTCACCTAACTCATTGATGGAATTGCCAACCTCGTGTGTAATATTAAAATTCTCACGCATTCTTTCCATAACCAGATCAACCGCACTCTGACCTAGTCTGACCATCTCCAGTGATTTAACAGCGTTTTCAGCATTTTCCGAAGTAGCTTGATTAACTCCATCTATAGTATTTACAACATCTGAAATTGTTTGGCTCGTGCTATTGACGATTTCTGCCTGGTGGTTATTGCCTTCTGCGATTTCATTTATTGTTAGTACGATTTGGTTTATGGTTTTTGTATTTTCATCTGCGGATTCGCTTAATTCCTTTGAATGTAGTGATAGATTGTTTGAGATATGTGTTACTCTTTTTATAAGGTCACTCATTGATTTTCTGGTTTCCCATAAAGCCTTTGCCATGGCTCCGCACTCATCTTTGCTATTTAATGTTTTTTTAAAATCATTGTTTTCGGACAAGTCTAGCTGAGCCATTCTCTTGGCAGCTTCAGTTAATTTGACTATTGGTTTTGATATATAAATTCCAATTAAGTATGATAAACAGGCACCGATTAACATTGAAGTCAGCGTACCGATTAATACAGAAAAAGGAATAGCACTTCTGTCAGAAGCAGATCCCTGGCTTCCCATTATAGATGTTACAATGGATATTGTTAATGCAATAATCAGCGAATTAATTAAAGACAAGATAACAATTTTTGTGGATATCTTTTTCATAGATTATCTCCTCTGTACTTATTGTTATAAATATAGTCTGAACTACTTACCATGCTAAATCTATCGGTATTTTAGATAATATCCATAATAAGAAATTGATAATTATCCTTAGGTTTATTGGCTACACTTTTTAACATAGTAAATATAAAAATAAATCCTATGTATTAAACAATGCATTGACATATTACTTGAATATGTAGTAACATTATAGTGGTAGTAAATAATACTACCATAATAGGGCGATGATATTGCTATAATTGGGTGGTGATAGATATAAATCTAATTCAAAGCCTTATGGTAACAGGACTTACGAGACATGAATCCGAATTGTATGTTGCACTTTCAAGGGAGGGTGAGCTTACTGGGTATGAAGCAGCAAAGGTGACAGGCATTCCAAGAGCCAATGTATATCAAGCACTGGCTGCACTTGTTGAAAAAGGCGGTGCGTATCTGGTTGAAGGAAGTGTTCCCAGATACACTGCGGTGCAGGTTGAGGAATATTGCAAAAATGTGGTAGACCACATAAAAGAAGTAACAGAAATAATTAAAATGGAATGCCCCAAAGGCCGTAAGCCATATGAGCCATATATAACAATAAGTGGCATTAAGCACATACTGGATAAAATGAAAAACATTATTGGAGAGGCAAAGGAAAGAGTATATATTTCAATGACTGACAAAGAATTTGATTATATATCAGATGAGTTGGAAAAGGCAATAAAAAGGGGTGTAAAGGTTGTAGCTATAGCATCAGGAAAGCTTGATATAAATGGGGCTATAGTCCATTATACTACCAAGGCTTCAGGACAGATAAGGCTTATTGCTGATTCAACCGAGGTGCTTACAGGCTGCATAACAGGAGGTGACCAGGACATCTGCCTATATTCAAAAAATAAGCCGTTGGTTGAGCTGGTTAAGGATTCTTTGAAAAACGAAATACAGATTTCAGAGCTAAAAGGGGATAAATAATATGAATAATGACAATATGGAATTTGATTACAATTTTTATAACAACATTGATTTGAAGAGAATTTTGGATAAATACGGAAGTCCCTTATATCTGTATGACGAAAAGACCCTTAGAAAAAACTGCAGAGAAATGAAAAATCTTATAAGATATCCGTGGTTTGTGGCTAACTACTCAATAAAAGCAAACTCAAATATTGAGCTTTTGAAGATTGTCAGGGATGAAGGGTTGAATGCAGATGCAATGTCTCCAGGTGAGATTTATGTGCTTTTGAAAGCGGGCTTTAAACCTTCTCAAATCTTCTACGTCGGAAACAATGTATCAGCGGATGAAATGAAATACGCTGCAGCAAATGGGGTTCTTGTCAGTGTGGATTCATTGTCTCAGCTTGAAACTTATGGTCAGATCGGTAGAGGTGGCCGGGTTTCCATAAGGTTTAACCCGGGAGTAGGAGCAGGTCACCATGAAAAGGTGGTTACGGCAGGTAGCAATACAAAGTTCGGAATTGACAGCACTCTTGTTAATGAGGTAAAAGAAATAGCTGAAAAATATTCTTTAAAAGTTGTCGGAGTAAATCAGCACATAGGCTCATTGTTTTTAGAGGGAAAGCCTTATATTGAGGGGGTTAAGTCACTTCTTCACATTGCTTCAGCATTTGATGGCTTGGAGTTTGTTGATCTTGGGGGAGGTTTTGGAATACCTTATAAAAAACAGGATAGCCAAAACAGGCTTGATCTTTCTTATTTATCACACGGGCTTGAAAAGGTAATCCTGGAGTGGATGAAGGCCTACGGCAGAGAGGTTCAGATAAAAACAGAACCTGGAAGGTATGTTGTGGCTGAAAGCGGAGTTTTACTTGGAACGGTATATAGTTTAAAAGTAAACTACGGAAGAAGGTATATAGGGACAGATATAGGCTTCAATGTACTTATGAGGCCTGTCATGTATGACTCATATCATGAAATTGTATTCTTCAGGAATGGTAAGCTGTTGACCGGTGAAAAAAGAAGTATTGCCACAGTTGTGGGAAATATTTGCGAAACAGGTGATGTATTGGCAAAAGACAGGTTGCTTCCTGATGATATACAGGAAGGCGACATTGTTGCTGTTTTGGATGCAGGGGCATATGGATACTCAATGTGCTCAAACTACAATTTAAGGCTAAGACCGTCTGAAGTACTCATATGTGAAGACGGATCAGACAGGCTTATAAGAAAAAGGGACACTTTGGAGGACCTTATAGCAGGCTATGATATAAAGTGATGACTTATACCCAATCCTTCCATATTTCCGGCTTGTATCCAACAGTGGCTTGTTTTCCATTCCTTACTATAGGCGATTTATAGAGCTTGGGATTTTTAAAGAGCACTTCTTCAGCTACTTTTCCAGTCCCAAGCCTCTGCATGT
Source organism: Pseudobacteroides sp. (assembly GCF_036567765.1). Lineage (NCBI taxonomy): Bacteria > Bacillati > Bacillota > Clostridia > Eubacteriales > Oscillospiraceae > Pseudobacteroides > Pseudobacteroides sp. Next base: position 11,135 of record NZ_DATCTU010000102.1, on the reverse strand, counting down.
TTAATGCAGTATATTCCTTGCACTTGTCATTTATTAGATCTGTCAGCCCGACAGCTTTCTTTACACTTTCAAATTCCCCTTTGCTAAGTCCGTATTTGGCCAGGTCTACAAGCTGATAGCTGATGTTCCTCTCCTTGAAATAGCGTTCAGCCTTTTGAGTATCGAAGCATTTTTTTAAAGCATATATCTGTATGTTCATATACTTACCTTTCTTAATTTATACAAAAAGTATAAAAATTCAGTTGTTTTTCTAACTTAGCTTTAATCCCTTATTATATTATGATTATACCAGCTGTATTAAAGGTGTTGTCAAGGTTTATATTTCCACGCATGTTGGACATATATTAAAGCATATGTTATAATTTTGAAATGCAAGAAATGTATTCATAATGTAGCTTTTTATAGTTATTTGTGTATTAATTATCGTAAAAATAAATGAGCTTAATTTTACCAGGGGGATTAAATTGGGTACAGAACAAAATGACCGATTGAATAGTAAAGTATCAATAAAAACCTTAATTATTCAGTATTTATTTACCGTTGCAGGATCAATCCTTTTTGCTGTGGTTTTACATACGGTACTAATAAAATATTTGGATATTTATCATTCGGCATTGGAACTAAGCTGTGTTTTTATCTCAATATCCACTTTCTTTGCAGCATGGTTTACCTATAATAACGGTACTACGGGAATATATATTTTAGGATTTGGTTATCTTGCAGTTGCACTCTTTGATGCTCTGCATACTTTGTTTTACTTCAAATTAAATCTAAATTCACATTCATTCTTTGATCTATCGACCTGGTACTGGGTACTGGGAAGATTTGCTGAGGCAGTAATACTATTGTTGTCGGTGCAGTCATTCAGGATTAGGCTTAATAAGTGGCTGGCACTATGTATTACATTAATAATAGCTTCAGGTGTATCGGTTTTTTGTATAGTATATCATGATTATTTGCCCATACTTCTAACTGAACAAGGAATTACTCAGGTAAAATTAATAATGGAAATTGTTATAATGTCCATACTTATGTTAGCAGTGTATTTTACAAAAAATAAAGTTTCCGGCACAGGAATAGTTACATATAAATATATTTTCGTATCACTGATTCTCACAATATCAGCAGAGTTTTGTTTTGTTTTATATATTACAGTGGAGTCTACAATATGGACCATAGGACATGTTTTAAAGATTGCGTCTTATTTCTATCTCTTTAAAGGAATATACATTTCCACCGTTACTTATCCGTATGAAAATCTTGAAGATGAACACATAAAGCTGGATAATGCATATAAGAAGCTGGATGAGGCACATATACAAATAAAAACTATCACAGAAAACCTCAACAGCACTCTTGATGCACTTCCTATAGCAGTGCTTAAGTGTGGGTTTGACAGAAGAATTATATATGTAAACAGGATGTTTGAAGATGTTTTGGCGTGTGATAGAAATAAATTATATGGTTATTTTCTGGAAGATGTACTAAAGGAATTTGGGGGAGAAAGGCAAGACGAAAAATTTCTTTTAGATGAATTAATAAATAATAAAGTTGAAGGTAACCAGATTATGTGGATCTGTCAAACAGGAAGAGGCGATATTGTCAAGCTTTCTGTGACAGCTCAGAGAATCGGCAGCGGTATTTTGGTTCTTATAAAGGATGCGAAAAGGGAGCAGGAACTCGAGAATGTTCATCTTCAAACACAGACTATATTAAACGCAATAAGCAACAGCGTGCTTATGATAGATAAGCATAGGAAGATTATATTGCACAATAAAGCCCTCGAAGAGGTATTTGAGATAGAAGATAAAAGGATCAAAGGTATGGATCTGGATGAATTAAATAAACTAGTAGATTTCGACTGCGATAATTTCTTCGATATGGCACTGAGAGGAATTGAAGATAAACAATACCATGAGATTGCTGTGAAGTCTATGAAAGGTAATAGGAAAGAGCTTCTCATGTATTTTACACCGATTAAAAATATTGAGGGAGAAATAATCGGAGGGATAAGTGTAGGCACAGATATAACTGAGATTAGAAAAGAGCAGCAAAAAATGATACAACAGGAAAAACTTGCGTTATTGGGCCAAATGGGTGCTGGAATAGTGCATGAAACCAGAAATTACTTAACAACAATAAAAGGCCGCTGCCAGTTAATCGATATGCTTTCCCATGATAAAACGATTAAAGGCCATACTGCAAAAATAAAAAGTAATATTGAAGAGGTGAACAAAATAATAAGTGAATTTTTATTTTTGTCAAAGCCTAGAGAAGCTCAAATGGAAGAGGTTTCCTTATGTGATGTATTCAAATCAATTAAAGCCATGATTGAGGCATCCTCCCTTGTTAAAGGAGTAGATATTGATTTCAATTTGTCTAATGAAGAAAGGTATTTATATTGTGATGAGTCACAGCTAAAGCAAGTTATGCTAAATATTTGTAAAAATGCTATTGATGCAATGGCAGAAGTAGAATCAGCAAAACTTAAGATAGATACAGGGTATAATGAACAGACAAATGAGATGGTTATACAAATTTCAGACAATGGAAAAGGCATATCAAAGGAAGACTTAAAGAAAATAGGCACCCCCTTCTTTACAACTAAAAAGAGCGGTACAGGGCTGGGATTGAATGTATGCCACCAAATAATCAAACAACATAGCGGAAATATTGACGTTCAAAGTGAATTAGGCAAGGGTACAACCTTTACAATAACTTTACCCTGTATAGAGGATGATGAAGAATTTGAGGCTGTATGATACTAAAAGGGGCTTTAATCAAGCCCCTTTTAGTCAGTATTTATAATCACTATTAATATAAATCGTTTTATTTGTTATAAAACATATTTGTTGATCTTGTATTGCCAAACTGTGCATATATCCTGCAGTTATCAAATTGTGCAGAGTTTGGAATTATTAAGGCACCGAAAGCACTTGTAGTTCCATTTACTGAATTCCATTTAGGAGTGGAGCTTGTATCGCTAATTGAAGAGTAATAAACTGTAACTGGTGCATTTGCAAATGCGGATGTAACAATAAGATCCTTATTTGCGTTAAATGTTAATTTGCTGGTATCTGCATATTGTGTTGGCAAAATATTTGATAATGTATTGTTTACTTTAGCCTGAAGTTGATAGTTTACATAATCGTTAGCGTATATATTGACCTTTGCAAAACCGAAGACATCTGTTGAGCCGGCTGAATGGGTATTTATGACTCTGCGTTCCAGCGGGCCGACAACGATTTCGCCGCCTATACCTTCATAATATGATATCGTAATTGGGGCACCCGGAATGTCTGTAAATAAAAACAGTTCAAAGTTATTATTTGGGTTCTTAATGATCTCAATTGAGCTGTGTGACATCAAAACCGGGTTTGATTTAACCTTACCTATTGCTGATTCAATAGATACGTTTTTAGAATATTTAAGTGTGGTAACCTCAAGAGTTCCATTGGCATCGGTATAACCGGCAAGGCTTTGCTCAATAATTTCAGGGCTGCTGGGGCCCGGAACAATCCTGCTGATATTTCCGCCATAGTAGGTCAAATAAACAGCTTGATTTGGTAGGTTGGAAGTTATTGTTAGAGCAGCGGAGCCGTCTTTTTTAGTTGTTTTAACGTATAGTGCTGTAGTTGGAGTAGGTGTAACAGTGGGTGTTATAGCAGATGTTGAAGTAGGTGTATATGTGCCTGGGTATGTTGGTGTTGCAGTGGTAGTTACCTCCCCCTTGACATCAGGATAGTCCTTGGTTGAGGTATTAAAATGCTTTGCAATAATTACAATATCATTCATATTAACAACATTATCCATATTCAAATCACATTTCTCATCAAAACCATTATAACCAATGCTTAGATTAAATGATTTTGCCAGATTTATTATATCGGACATGTTAATAACACCGTCCTGAACTCCGTTTTGCATCATATCTCCGGCCCAAAGAACCAAAGGTTCATCCTTGCTTCCGAGCTGTACCGATGACTCTACATTGTTAAGGTTAATCTGCCTTGTAAGGTAGTTGTCTTTGGAAATTTCTATTGTAAAGGCAGACTGGCTTTGCGTTACAATATTTAGTTCGAAATATCCGTTTATGTCTGTTATGCATAGAGTACTGTTGTCTGCCGGTTTAACTTTGTAACCTGATTTACTTGCCTGATTTGGAGTATAAAAATCTGTACCTACATAGCCGGATATTTTGTAAATCCTTTCCTTTTCTAGTACTGCATTTGCAATAATCGGCAGTGATGTTGAAATAAATACTAATATGACTGTTGCTAGAAATTTGTTTCTAAAGTTTGTGTTAATAATAAACGCCTCCTCTGGTAAATATATTTTTCACGACAACAAAATAGGTTCTAAGTTGTTGTATTGACAATTATAATACGTTGTATAGTTTAATTGTTATGTAGGGAATTTGTATAAACTATGTAAAGTTGGCTTATATTTATTTACACGGCTTAGACGGGACTGATAAAATATATATATATTAAAAGCAATAAAAGGGGGCCAAATAATGGCAAGAGAGCTTCAATTTAAACTTGGAGATCAGTTGTATTCCTTTTCCCCGGAAAAGGTGGACAGAAAAAAGATATACGGGTGGACGGAAACATTGGCTTTAGATGATGATGGAAATGAATGCAAGCTGGTTAGTGTTGATGAATCAGGAACAGCTATAATTCCCAAGGGATGTATCGGCTTAGGTATTTTAAGCCAGTCCAATGAATGGGTTGACAGATCTTCACTTGTTGCAGTAGATGATGACGGCAATCCTGCAAGTCTTTTACCTTCAAGCTTTTCCGGAGAGATAGAATTGAAAGAAACAGTGACTATAGAGGAATTTCTGGACTATCAGATAACAACAGTCTATGAGCTTTACGGATCAGATGAAAGACCGGATTTTATCGAGCAAATATCAGATGAAATATATACCTTTACATTCAACTACCGTGACGGATATGAGGGCAATCAGGCATTTATACTTCAAAATGAAGGGAAAGCCTTTGTTTTGGTTGGGGCACCCTGTGAATTTGCCTTTATTGGTCTTGAACAAGCGGGATACCTGGAGGAAGTGGAAGAGGATGAAGAATTCTCAGATGAACTAGGTATCGACTTTAGCATGATGTAAGGAGGATATCAAATTATGAGGTCATTAAATATATCCAATGATAAAAAGAGAGATGCTGTGGTGGGAATGGACAGTACACTGCGAAAGAGCAAAATAAATTATGTGTTAAGTGACGGCACACAGAAGAAAACCGTGAAAATGTTAAAAGGCCTTCTGGAAATCAGTGAAGAAAATCTGACAGGCCGTTATGGAGACCTTGTTAAGCTGGGTGAAGAGATCATAAAGGGTGACCCTGAAATAGACATGGAAAGGACAGGAAGGTTTGTAAGCAAGACAAAAAAACTATACATAGGTAAGGATAATAAAATTGTTTACAGGGTTAATCTGGTTGAAGTGGTAAAAAACCCTGACGGTACCGAGAAAATGAGAAGGGACCTCTTAAAAACAGAAGCCAACATATTAGGAGAGATACCACTCCAATGGACAGGAAAAAGGTTCCCTAAAGACCAGGCTGTTAAAAAATTTGTTTTTACAAAAAAATATCAGATTAAACACGTTAACGGACTTACATATGATTATCTATATGATATGGCAAAGAGCCTTCATGAGTCCAATTCCCTCATGTTTGTCGGAGGGGGTAAAAAGGGTGTAGATCCTGTAGTGTTGACACGCGGAGGAGTACCGTACCGAGGCTTTTTGGAAGGCCGAATTGATGGAGACAAATACTGCCTTATACTCCATCTAACAAATCTGGAATTGAGGGGGGTATAGGTATGGTGTTGGATAAATCAAAGCTGAAAAAAAGCAAGGGCTATTTTGAGGGATCAATTAATGCAGTAGACGAGATAACAGCTAAAGTAGCTGCAGATTATAAGAAAAATGTATGTAAAAACTTTATAGCTATAAATCCTGAACAGATAGATTCCAGGGTAGCAGGTGAGGAATTTTATATTACAAGAAAATATGACGGTGAAATGAGTGTTATATTTTACACAGGCCAAGACACTTTCATTGTAAATACCGGAGGGACTCTGAGATTTGGGCTGCCTTGCACCGAGGAAGCGGGAAGGATTTTGAAAAACGCAGGCATCAGCTCTGCAATAATTCCCGCCGAGCTGTATCTTTGCGAGGACAACGGAAGAACTAGGATTTTTGATGTGCTTTCTGCACTTTCCAAGGAAACGGAAATAGGGAAGCTGAAGCTGGCACCCTTTGATATCATCGAAATTAATGGTGCTTATCCAAAAGTGAAGAATTACAGCGAGATACATGGGAGGCTCTCGGAGATTTTCATTGAGGGTGCCAACGTAAAACCTGTAACATATAAAAAGGCTGCTTCCAAGACGGAGCTTAAAGACGTATATAAAAAGTGGGTTGATGAGGATTGTTCCGAAGGCCTGATTTTGCGGACAGATCTTCCTATTGTTTATAAAATAAAGCCCAAGCATAACATTGATACCGTAATTGTGGGATACACCGAAGGGACTGGGGATTGCAAGGGCCAGATAAGGACACTGCTTCTTGCACTGATGACTGGAGACAATGAGTATCAGATTGTAGGCAAGACAGGAAACGGCTTTAATGATGAGCAAAAGAAGGATTTGCTTAGTAAGCTGTCTGGGCAGGTAATTGATTCGGATTATATTGAGACCGACTCCAATCATGTTGCATTCAGGATGGTAAAACCTGAAACGGTTATTGAAATAAGCTATAATGATGTTTTGTTTGAATCGGGAAACTTAAATATTACCAATCCATTGCTTGAAATAGGCAATGGAAAATATAAGCTTAAGTCATTCAATAAAGGTATTAGTTTTATTTATCCAATATTCGTGAGATTAAGGCCCGATAAGACCGCGGATGAGCATAATTTAAGGCTTTCCCAGCTGTCTGAAGTTACCTATATACCGGAGCTCGGACAGGAGGACGGCGGAGCAGAGCTTCCTAAAAGCGAGCTCCTCTTTAGGGAAGTGTACAAAAAGGAGAGCAAGGGCAAGCTGATGGTACAGAAGTTCATTGTCTGGAAAACCAACAAGGAAGAGATAGATGACAGGTATCCGGCATATGTTATGCATTATACCAATTTCAGCTCGGAAAGAAAGGACCCTCTCCAAAGGGATATGAGAGTTTCCAACAGCAAGGAGCAGATATTCGAGATGCTTGATAGCTATATGACAGATAACATTAAAAAGGGCTGGGTTAAGGAATGATTAAAGAATTACTTCCCCTTGCGAGCGTGTGTTCACGGGCTAAGTGGACACGAAAGCGAGCATAGGGGATGTTATTTCTTTAACATTACTAAGGCAGAATAGAAAATTAAATATTTATATAAAAAAGAGGGCTGCCAAACTAATTTTAGTTTGCAGCCCTCTAACCCTATATCCCGCCGCCTACTCTTTAGTTGCACCGGTTTCTTCAAGAGACTTAAAAATATTTGACTCAGTAACTTTTCCGGTTTTTGCCTGTAAGTCTTTCAAAGAATCTTTTTTCAATAGATCCATAACATTCATCCCTGTTAAAGCCTCAACGGTTTCCGGAAGCTGTGCCATTATGTCGGTTATATATCCGGTAACCTTGGATGCACCTTTTCCGCTGCCATCGCCGCTGCCGCTGTCAACAATTACAATCTTTTCGGTCTTTGCCAAAGGACTTGCAATTGCTTGAGCGATTTCAGGCAATTTTTCAATTATCATCTGAGTGACAGCTGCATCATTGTACATTTTAAATGCTTCTGCTTTTTTGGCCATAGCCAAAGCTTCTGCTTCACCCTTAGCTTTAATAATTTCAACTTCAGCCATACCTTCAGCCCTTTTTGCTTTAGCTTTTGCTTCACCTTCTATTTCGATTGCACGTGCCCTTGCTTCTGCTTCTGCAACTTCCCTATACCTATTTGCATCGGCATTTTTTGTAGCTCTGTAGTTTTCTGCATCGGCCTGCTTTTTAACGGTAGCTTCAAGTTCTTTTTCCTTCCTCATAGCTTCTTGTTCGGCAAGCTCTATTTCTTTTTGTTTTCTGACAATTTCAACTTGCATTTCTGTTTCGGCTACATCTTTTTTTACTACGTTTGCTTTTATATCGTAAGCCAAGTCTGCTTCCGCTTTAGCGGTTTGTTGGTCCTTATTATAGGATTGCACCTTCAGTTCTTTATCCCTGTTAGCCTCTGCGATTTGGGTTTCAGCTTGGATTCTTGCAGCCTCGCCCTCTCTATTTGCTTCCGCTGTCTTGATTTTGGTTTCCTTAGTTGCATTAGCCTCTGCAATTTGAGCATCTCTTTTAACTTCTGCGATTCTAGGCTTACCAAGGGCTTCCAGATAACCGTTTTTATCAGCGATATCTTTGATAGTCAAAACTTTTAATTCCAGTCCTAGATTTTGCAGCTCAGTTGCAGCAACTCCCTGTACATGGGAGGCAAAAGTTTCTCTGTCCTTATAAATCTCCTCAACAGTCATTTTTGAGACAATTTCTCGAAGTTTACCCTCAAGAACCTGTTGAGTTGTTTTGGATATAACAGCCAACATATGATCCATACCTTTTGAAGTGTTGAACTGCTCAGCCGCTGACAGTATTGATTCCTTATCTGACTTGATTTTTACTACAGCAACACCATCAGCGATAATACCAACACCTTGGGATGTTAATGCACCATCAATACGAATATCAATCTGCATGTTTTCCAGGGACATAATATCTGTTCTTTCCAATAAAGGTACAACAATTCCACCGCCGCCGGTGATTACTCTTCTGCCCCTAAATCCTGTGACTACCAATGCTTTGTCCTGAGGCACTTTTCTATACATTGAAAAGAGACTGAATATTAAAATGAAGACTACAGCTACTATTAAAATGGGTACTATTGAAACTAATGAAAAATCTGGCATTTGATCCTCTCCTCTACATAAATTATTTTTTTAATTGAACTGCTGAATTAGATCTCTTCAATTTCTGAAACATAAAAAACACTGTTATCCAATTTGCAAATAACTACTCGTTTTCCCTGTTCTACTGATTTGCCGTCAATGTGCTTAGCCGGTGCTGTATGCCTTATATCGTTTACTACGTATCTTATTTTACCAAAACCGTTTTCTAGTATCGGAGAAATAACTTCGGCAGGCATACTTATCAGAGCTTCTCTTGATACGTCACTTGTGTTCTCGGATTTGTATAAGGGTAGAGCTATATATTTATAGAGTAAAAATGCAACAATTGCTGCTGAAGCTAATGCAATGAAGAATATTAGTACAGCTGCCCAGTTGAAATATTCAGTACCCAATATACCAATTCCACCAAACACAGTTAAAAACGACACGGCAACGAGTGGATTAATTAATATGGAAAACCATGAGAGAAAAGAATGTTGTATACTTGAATGGTGCCCGGAGTGTGCATGGCCATTAACATCGCCTGAATGCCCAGTGTCTCCTGCAACATGTCCTCCCAAATCTCCGTCTAGAGGTCCTGCATGATGTCCAAGGTGTAATGCACCGGATATGCCGTTTATTATAACCGATACAAAAGTGTAAAGTAATCCTACGATAAAAACTATTTTATAGACTATATCCATCGTAAACATTTTCCTCCCCTCATATTAAACATTTTCCTGACTATGCATAGATACCGATTGATAGAGGAATACCACCCTAATTATATCAATAATAATATATTAAGCATATTAATTTTTTATTAATATATCGGTATTTTTATGGAATATATTACAAACAATCAAATAAGTAAGTATGACATTGTTTAAAGAAGTGCCTCTAGATAGCACTAGCACTTTGCGCCGAAGTGTTTAAACAGTGTTAAATCTTTAACATTATTATATTCCTAATTTTAGTAGAAGTTAAGCTTGAATTTCGCTCAAAAGTATATTTTGGGAGCGATTGGGGAACGATTGCTGAAATCTAAATATTCCGGTCGTAACGGGGCTATTATTATCTTCAATTAGCATATGCTTTTGATAACAGTAGAATAGTAGGTTAATTGAATAATTTTTTCATAGGTTATATAATGATTATGTCAATTTACACTTCAATATGCTTTGCCAAATAGAAATATTAGAGATGACTGATATAATCAGGATTGAAGAAATAATTGAGTAAAGCCAGATAAATAACAGATTTTATTGTCGTTACCATAGTTTTGTTAAGGATGCTGTTTAGATGAGGAAGTGATTAGTTTTGGATTTGATTACACTGATTATATGTGTATTCATAAATAAATATATTACTGAAGAATTATTTGAAGAATGGGTTTATGAAAATGATAGTTTAGAGGAATTTTTAGGCAAGAAGGCTTATTTGGAAGTGATTGGAACGAGATTTAATGATATGATAGAAATAGCGAGTTTACGTTTATTTCTAAAGAATTATTTATTTACTGAAAAGCAATTTGACTGTAGTAATATCCATGATGCATTTTGTGAGAAGTGGGCAAACGAAAGGAACTGCGAAGCGTTCGGTAATGGATATCTTTGTTCAGAGAAGAAAATTATTGATATTCTATTCAAGGAATTTAGATACCCAGAAGTGACTGATTATACTACAATAGATTTAAGAGAAGTAAAAACTGAAGAACAACTATTAGAGAGTTTGAGTAAAGGACTTGGATTCTATCGATTTCCTATGCATTGGAACTGGTTTGATGAGTATCTTGTATATTCCAATACCCCAAAAATAGTTACAATAAAGGGAATTGATAATATTAGGACTAATTTTTATGAGTGCTATCATTTTATTATAGATACTTTTGAGAGATTAAAGATAAAAAAGGATAATTTATTAATTTATTTTGAATGAACTAAGTATAAAAATTCCAATAAAACATAAGCTTTATTAACTCATAGTGGGCATATAAAATGAACAATATGCTAGAAAGGAGGATTTTATTGGACTATGTACTTGTAGTACACCTTCTTCTATAAAGTTTATTTTTCTTGAAATTTCTCTTGTTTTCTTAGTTTTTCATAATCTAAACAAAAAGCCTCACACCTACATAACCCATATAAACATAAAAATGACATTTGGTGGTTGTAACAATAAAAGATGTGTCTTTTTACAACTTTAATGGC
>NZ_DATCTU010000101.1 GCF_036567765.1 Pseudobacteroides sp. | reverse complement strand
GCAATAGGACGGCAGCTTGTTTTTGGCATTCATTCTTATAACGGCATCTATTTTAAAATTCAGGGAACCTGATATATTTTGTGTGTTGAACCTGGGGATTACATCCTTTTCCCAGTTGGTTTTGAAGGTGGTGGTTACCATGGCTTCATCCCTGTTTTCCGACATTATGTTGGCACTGGGAATGGTTATTTTCTGGTTAGTGCCTATGAGGGATATTTCGAAGTAGTCTGTACTGTACCAGTAATCGCTATTTCTGGCTTTTTCTTTTATTACCTGGGTGCTTGTCTCATCTTGGAAGTCGATGAAGGGGTTGGTGGTGATCCAAGAGCTTTTTTTACCGCTCTCTGAATCAGTATCTGTTTCCTCTATATACGAAGCATAAATTGGGTGAGAAATTACTAATATAAACACTACCGCTATCATTAATTTTCTCACTTACAACTCCTCCTCTATTTTATTATTAGTCAGCTGATTTATTTTTAAATTAACTATTTTACTAAACATTTCCTGCTCGGATCTGTTCCACTTTGCTAGTTCAATCTCCACATCATCTTCATACCATTTGCCTACATTAACAGATAATTTATTAGGCCTATTGTTTTCTTTTATACACCAGAGAAGTACCCCTTTTATTCGAACCCTACCATCATCACATATATATATCATAGATGTATCAGTAATGTATCTTCCTACAACTACTGCTTTGTCTTCAGTGGCTGTTTTTACAAATTTGTCCAACTCAGTTTCTGGTATAATTTTTTCACCACTTTTCCCAATATATTCATATCCGCTTGCTAAATATTTTTTTACTTCATTTTTAAACGTCAAATCAACAATGCGATAATCAACATTATTAAATGCCTCTATATACCCTTTGGCCTTCCGAATCAAATCCATAAGATATTCTTTGGTAAAAGCCTTCACAACATCCTTATTTGACATATAATGCCCCTTCATTACGCTGGTATCAACCTTCTGATTCTCAGGATACCCATTAAGCCTTGCCCTCTGTTCTGCTGCCAACGGAGGCATAACATAAGTTCCATCCGCCAAATCCTGCTGCCTCTCAATTTCCTTATAATACGCCTTCATCTTAATCCTGTACTCGTTAGGATCATCCCTGAACTCAAGCACTCTCACAATCATCTCTGTTACCTCAGCCCTTGTGGCAGTCTGGGTTGGCTTAAATGTCCTGAGTTTCTTGCTGTAGTAACCTCTAATGAGATATTCACTGAAAGCCGTATCTATCCATTTTGTATCAATTCCTGCTACATCTGTAAAAACAGGAGTTGAGGCAGCCTTTGGATCAAGCTTTAAAAGTCTCAAAATCATCTTTGCCATGTCCATACGTGCCATGCTGCCGTCATAGTTGTAGCCGTCCCCATCCTCTATAACACCAAGCTCTTTGGCCTTATCAACATAATTTTTATACCAAACATCCTTATGAAGCTCCTGTTTATAGCCTGCTGCTGCAAGCAAAAGCTTAATAAACTCGGCAGTCTTAATTGAGTTTTTGGGTTTGAATGTGCCATCACTGTATCCATCAATTCCTCTTAGGCCAACAAGCTTTGAAAGGTTACTTGTATACCAGTCCGCAGCCTTTATATCCTTAAACCTTTTTGTAGTGTATGTAACAAGACTGTTTAGCTTCTCTCCTGCTAGCTTTATATTTGGTTCCTTCCCTCCAAATATGGTGCTAAGCTCTGTTTCAGCGGTTGAAGCTGCAGCAAAAAAACAGATTGAATTTCCTGAAGCAAATATTAATACAACTAATAAAGAAACAAACCTTACAATCCTATTTCTCATCATTTTGCCATTCCTCCCGGAATTTTATTATACAATATCAAGACTGGATTACATTAGAACACCAATGAAAAATCACTTCCGCTTTTGAACAGGTATTGACGAATTAAGTCAACACATGAGCGAAATTTATAGCGGAAGTTATTTTTTGATCATAACTAAATATGCTAAATCTATTCGTTAATCTACTTAATTATATCATTTATCGGAACAATTTTGAAATTAATATACATTAAAATCATCTATTGGTATTCTTATGTTGTATAGTGCACCCATAAGGTAATTCCATATTTTTTCGCTGGGCAAAGAATTGAAAATCTATAATATTTTTGTGATATAATATTATAAGTTTATTATTATATCACTTTGTGATAAATTAATGACTTTAAATCATTAGTGTTGCAAAAAATTTTCAGCAAAAAGTCAATGTAAATTCATTACTGGTATAGCTTGCACCCATAAGAAAATAATGGGTAGTGCAAGAGAAAAAGAGAGTAGCCTCTTAAGGCTGAACACTATAAAATTTAAAAAC
>NZ_DATCTU010000100.1 GCF_036567765.1 Pseudobacteroides sp. | reverse complement strand
TTTTAAGAAGCTTTCGAAGACTCTTATAAGAGACAACAAGCGATAAAAAATATTTTAAATTATATTTTTTATCGCTTTAGGATTGGCAAAAAGACATTGAGTTGTCTTTTTGGCAATCCGTATGTGACATTTCTGGTGCTTACAGGGGGCTTTGTAAGAGCCTGTGAGAATGACAGAAGGACTGCAAAGAATCCTTCGGAGTTCTCTTGCAGTGGGCTTATAAGCGACATCAAGTGAAAATCTCAAACATATCTTTTTGAGATTTTCACTTGAGATATGAGGGAAAGTACTGGTAACAGTCCTTTCCCTCATATCGGATGAAGCCTACAGAGTCTCTAAAGAGCTTTCTTTGGAGCAAAGCATTTTTTCTTATCTTTTTTTGTCAAAGTCCCATTGACATAGGTATGATATAGCGGTAGCATTTGCCCCGGCTTATGCAGAGGTATTTTCCTCCGTAGGCTTGTGAGTAGTATTTTGTGGAGGTGTATTTTTTTATGGTAGCTTTATCGTCTGTCAGGAGTCATTGGCTTGATGATTCGCCTGCTATTGTGGTATCCGCTGAGTGGCTCACCACTTATGGTTTTGAGGTCGGGTCTAGGGTAGTTATTGATGTGTCGCAGGGTATTATTACCATTCGTCCTGTAGATTGTGAGGATGATACATGAGGGATTTTGAGAGGTTTTTTACATAGGGCTGCCAGGCATTACGGCAGCTCTGTCCGTCATTTCAGGTTGTCTTTCTACATACTGTATATTTTCAAGAAGCGTTGATATAGCTGTGTTTATAGCTTCCGGCTTTAGTGCAAAGGCTTGTATTTTTTACAGGCTTTTTCAGTAAAACTGGAAGGAGGTTTTATATGAGGGTCTTGATAGCTGGAAGCCGTTTTTATTGCGATTACCAGAAGATTTTAGCTGTTGTCAAAAGCTTGGATATTGATTTAGTTATTGCCGGAGGGTGTAGGGGTGCTGATACTCTGGCTGTTCGTGCTGCTCGTCAGTGCGGCATCAGGTACATTGAGTATCCTGCAGACTGGCAGAGGTTTGACAAAAGTGCCGGACCTATCAGGAATGCCCTGATGCTAAAGATGGAAAAGCCTGATTTGGTACTTATTTTCCATAATGACTTGGGAAGTAGCAAAGGAAGTCGTGATATGCTTTCCAGAGCTATCAAGGCAGGCATACCATACAGGGTTTATTCCTGATTTTAATTATAATTTTACTGCCAATCAAGGTGTATGCAAAAGCTACACCTGATATTAACCCTTCCGTCAAGGAATGAAAAAGGCTGTCATGCTCCTTGTAATCTTATACTACGGCTATCATGCCAGCATTCCGATATGCCGGAAGGGTTAACATTAAAGCCCTTACAGAAGTTACTTTTATTGAAGGTGGTTTCTGTAAGCGTTTTAATACCTTTTAAAAGCCGGGCTTAATGCTCATTGCGACGCTTTTGTAAAAAAGTGTATCGCTGCAATTAGGAATGCTTCAAAGGTTTTGTACCTTGAAAATATCAATATTTATAATGGAGGGTTTTATCATGATTCACCCAAGGATGAAAAATCTTTACGTGGGAGTGGATTTACACCGTCGCACCCATACCGCCGTGCTCATAAACTGCTTTAAGGAAAAGCTATTTGAGATTACTTTTTTAAACAAGCCTTCAGAGTTTGAAACTACGTTGAAGGAAATAAAAAAGCATGTTCCAAGGGGAAAAAGCCTTGTATGGGGACTAGAGGACATATCAAACTATGGCAAATCCTTGACTTCCTACCTTATCAACAAAAAGCAGACTGTAAAATATGTAAATCCCAACCTTACCTACTCAGACAGAAACAGTCAGGCAATACTGCATAAAACCGATTTAGAGGATGCCTTTTCAGTTGCCAAAGTCACAGTTGATAATTTCGACAGCCTGCCCGATGCAACTATAAAGGATAATTACTGGATATTATCCCAATTGGTATCCAGAAGAAGGTCCCTTGTCAAGTCTTCCGTTACCCTCAAAAATCAGATACACAACCATATATCACAGCATTATCCAAGCTATAAAAAATTCTGGTCGGTATTCGACTCAACAAGTGCCTTGGAGTTCTGGCAAACGTATCCGTCACCGCAAAAGCTTCAAAATGTAGGTGCAGAAGAATTGGGAAGCTTCCTTTGGAAACACAGCAGAGGCTATTATTCATTTGACAAGGCTGCCCAGATACTAAAATGTGTTGCAGATGATGGCAATACAACAACGGAATACCAGTCTACAAGGGATTTTATTGTCTCTACTTCTGTAATTCAACTTAAGCAAAATATGCAGTCCATCAAGGAAATAGAGGAAGAATTAAAAGATATTCTTCCAAGTTTCGGCTACAAGCTTGAAACCATGAAAGGCATTAACACCGTCATGGCTGCCGAATTTATTGCAGAAATCAACGATATAAACCGCTTTGCAACTGCGGATAAGCTGGCAAAATATGCAGGACTATCACCTGTTGTATATGCATCAGGTCAAACAGATAAACACTTTAGTAACAGGCGTGGAGATAGAAAGCTGCATGAGCTGTTCTTCAAACTTGCTGTAACCGTATCAAATGAATGTGGACATGCAAAAAAGCCAGTAAACCCAATCTTTAGAGAATATTACAAGAAAAAGATATCCCAAGGTAAAACGACCAAGCAAGCCCTAAAGGCTGTAATGCGTAGACTTTGCAATATAATCTTCTGGATGATGAAAAACAAATCAGAATATATCCAGCCTAAATAGGCTATAAATATTATATGGAATAAACCTCTTTAAAAGAAACTTCTTAAATGATATAATCAGAATGAAAATTGAAGTTATCGAAAGGAAATAAGTATGACAAACGAGGAATTTCAAAAACTTGTTTTGCAAAAGCTTTCAAATATAGAGGAAAGACAAAACAATATGGAAACAAGTCTCTCTAACTTAGAAAAACGACAAGATGAGATATATCAAGTGGTTAAGGCAATAGAACATTCCAATCAAGTTGGAAAAGCTGAAATTGACAGACATGAGTTCAGAATATCAAAAGTGGAAGGTAAATTCAAAAAGGTATCAAAAATATTGGATGAAGATATAGATGCAGCAGCAAACCTTTAAAATATATACATAATTGAACATTGATAAAATAATGGCACTTGAAAAAGTGTCATTTTAATATATATAAAAAGTTATGCTATTAAGGAGCATGATAAAGAAACAGGCTTGTATTACTTGAATGCAAGGATGTATGATCCAAAGATTGCACGATTCCTGCAGGAGGATACGTATACAGGGGAGCAGGATGATCCCTTAAGTTTGAATCTTTATACATATTGTAGTAATGAACCGTTGATGTATACTGACCCAACTGGACATTGGCAGGAAGGCGATGAGAACCTTACATGGGAAGCTCAATGGTCGATAGAGTCCTTAACTCTGCAATATAAAGAAGCTAAAACACCAGAAGAAAAAGCTAGAATTGCAAAAGAGGCTAGCGAAATAAGAAACAACCCTGAGAATAAAGCAGTTAAACCAAGTAATGATTCAACAAGTAATTCTTCGAGTGTTACAATTAAACCGAGTTATACAGAACCATATAAACCACCAGTAACACAAGTTGAAACACCTATAGTACCTCAAAACGTTTTAGATTTAGGGCGTGGTCCAATAAATAACGAAACAGCGATAAAAATAGTAACTGAGCAAAATAATACAACAACAACTACAACAACAACGCCTGTAAGTACTAATACAACGCCATCAATTAGTAATACATCAAATGATAAAAAGGACTCGAATGATGTTGAAGGAAAAGAACATACACAAATTGGTAGCAATAATATTGCAAGCCCATACTATGCACAAATCTATAAGGAAAGGCAAGCTGCAAGTAAGGAGGATGCAAGAAAATGGATGTTTTATTCATATAATAATATACTCTTGGATAATTTTATGAATGAATACTATACTGGAGAGGTCACTTTAACCATACTTGTAGATCAACCTGTTCCAGGCAGTCTAAATCCTTTGGGAGGCGACGGTTTTGGACATGCATTTATAAGATTAGAGTATTATGAAGGTTCGAGTCGTATTATCAAATATATAGGGTTTTACCCATCTGCGGGAACTTCCGATGGCGAACGTTTTTTTGGGGTAGAAGGATTTTTAAGAGATGATAATAATCATCGATGGAATATTGGAAAGATTTATAAGATTTCATATGAATCAGCTAAAAAAATTGTTAATGAAGTAATACCTCAATATGAAAATGGGCGAACATGGTCAGCACTGGGTACTAATTGTATTGATTTTGCTCAAGATAGTCTCAAAGTAGCTACTGGTAAAATATTACCTGGAGAAGCTCCATCTACTTTTGGCGAAAACATTAGGGTTGATTTAGATTATGATAGCAAAAAAGATAAATATCATAAAAGCTATATTTATCTTGAGCTAAATGGCAAGGAATCATATGAAAAAAGTAAAGATTCAATAATTAAAGTTGTTGATGAATACTATAATAAAAAGTAATCAATTAATTAATAATTAAATGCTTAATTTAATTGATGATATAGGAGGTTCTATGAAGCTAGCAAAAAAAATAACTTTAAGTATAGTCATAACAATTGTTATTAGTTTTATTTGTCTATTAATTTTAAAATACTACTCTTATAATGTAAAGGAAAGATTAACCGTTTTTCCTCTTAAAACTATATCCTTACAAATTCCAGAGTATGAAGATTTTGATTATTTAAAGGTAGCCAAAAATATGTATGGCAATGATTTTTATATGCTATTTGGTAAAGAACGAAGTAAATTAATAGAATATATGAAAAAAAACAATTTAGTAATTAAACCAGGAACATATGATATTCAGGAATCTGACAGGTTTGAAAAAGTGATAAAAATTTTGAAGTTTGAAAAAAAGAAAGATTGAAATGTTGGATTATCATAGAAGGTAACATCACATTATTTCTTTTTGGGAAGTAAATTCAAAATTTACCATAAAACAGTAGCAATAGGTAACAACAACACGCCTCATGCAGATGTGCGTATTGAGTCAACCCAGCTTGGTTAAAATTCATAAAGCCCCTTCCGCATAGAACATATGTTTGGTATAATGGTCATGATAAAACTGGAAAAGGGGTATCATAATGGCAAAAAATATTGCGTGTTGTGGTTTGGATTGTGAAGAGTGTCTGGCTTATAAAGCTACTGTAAGTGACAGTGATGAATCAAGAAAGCAGACGGCCGATCAATGGAGTAAAATGTTTAATGCAAACATTGAGCCTAAGCTATTAATTGCTTGGGATGCAAGTCAGAAGTACTCTTTAGTCACTGCAATGTTTGCGAGATAAGGAAATGCTCCTTGGATAAGGGACTTGATAATTGCGGTAAATGCAGTGAGTTCAGTTGTGAAAAGGTTGAGGGTGTATTGCAGCATGCCCCGGAAGCACGGGTTAATCTGGAAAGGATTAAAAATTCCCAATAGTATTATAGAAATACTTATAGGAAAGGAAGAGAGTACGATTACAGCTTTATCGTATTCTCTTCCTTTCTTGGCTCTATCAGTAAGCGTCAATTACATCATCACATAGTATAACAAGTACAAAACTTGTTGATTTATAATTAAAACTGGGTGTAGATTGTCAAGTAAAATTGGGTTCTTCCGCAATTTTGGGTACTAATATATTGAATACTGCTCTTAACAATGATATACTATGAGCAACTCATTAGTGTTGCAAAAAATTTTCAACAAAAAGTCAATGGAAATTCATTACTGGTATAGCTTGCGCCCATAAGAAAATAATGGATAGTGCAAGTGAAAAAGAGAGTGACCTCTTAAGGCTGAACACTATAAAATTTAAAAACTTAATACGATTAATCTACTTTATACAACTGCAGAACTGCTTCAAATTCTTGTTTCCAATTAAACCGTTTTCGCCCGCATTCTGGAGGAGGCTTCTTAGGAGCCAAGTCCTGTTGCAGTTGTGAAAAAGAGTTC
>NZ_DATCTU010000099.1 GCF_036567765.1 Pseudobacteroides sp. | reverse complement strand
TAAATCATGATATTTGGGTTACCTTAATTGATATAATTGAGTAATTATCTGACATATGATAAAATAAGCATTAGTAAGCGATTCAAATTAATAGTTAATAAATAATATAAATATAAATATTTTATGATAAGCAAATAAGTTTTCTTTGGGGGGCGATGTTTTTGGAAACAGGTAACAATCCAGATTTAGAAAGGAAAGAAAAGGAAGCCTACAATGAAATTTTCCAACATGTAAAGAAAGGAAATAGATCTTACAGGGAAGGTTTTATCGGTGAGCATGAGGCATTCGTGTTAAGTGCTGTCTGCGAGTACATAGGGGACAGTACCATAAAAAAGAACAGCGAAGAGTTTCATGTCGGTCTTTTTGCGTTTATTTACTCAATAGATAAGTTTACCCAGGGTAATTATGAAGAGTTTATTGAATTTGCCCAAGGCATTATTAAAAAGTGGCTTGATGAACACAGAGTAAAGAATCTCAAAAGCTATAGAGAAGATGTGGCACACTTGAAACATAAATTATGGGAGTTTGGAATAACAATCCCCCAGCTGATTTCATCAACTCCAAAGGACAATTTGTCAATCAAATCAGCATTAAAAACAGCTTATGATATATTAAATACCGAACCTTTATTTACAAACCTTAAAATTGATAAAAATTTATCTGCAGAAGAACTTGCACAGTTAAATGCAATTGTTTCAAGAAAAATTAGGGGGAATAAGAAATACACAGTTGCATTGATTCTTATTCTCAGAAGTAAGCTTGATGTTTTAAAGAGTTATCTTAAAAATATTGAAGAGGATGACATAATTGCAGATAGTATAGGAACTGTTATTGAGAGAACTAAAGACACAGCAATTTATATGACTGGGTATGGCAGATTCAACATGACAAAAAGCTTCGGCAATGTTGTGGATCTAGGTAAGATGGTATACTTTACTAAGACTAACCTGAGAAGCGGAGCAAAGGCGTCTGCATTAAAATATTCCTTTGCAGCTGCGGGTATAATATTAGTTGCTGTTGTGGCTTTTACCGGATTTAGATTTATTAGTGACGGTCTGGGCAAGGCAGGTGGAGAAAAAGGTTCTGTTGTCAGCATTGCAGAAAAGGACAAAGAAGTATTTAACGAAGAAGAAGTTAGTAACGAAAATGAAGTTAATAGTGAAAAGGAAGTAAAGGACTCTGAAAGCAAAATTACAAACACAGATCCAAATAATACGAGTGATTCTCCTCAAAGTACACCGAGCGACAAGGATAAAGAAGAACCTACACCTACGCGAAGTCAGAAGGCAGCTAAAGATACACCTATGCCTAAGGCAAGCATGAAGCCTACACCAATTCCTAAAACATCTTTTGCATTAAAACCGACTCCAACTGCTAAAACTGTTTTTATTCCCACAAAGGCACCTGCTAAGCCAAAGCCCACACCAACAAAACCACCTTCAGTAAGCACCCCAAAAGGAACAAAGCCTACTGTTAAGCCTTCAGTGATTGGGTATGAAACTACTAAAGCAACAGGTGTTCCATCAGCTGTTCAAATCAGCTCGGATCGTAGTGAAGTTAAGGTTGGAGAAAATTATACCATACACATGATAATTCAAGGTGGGAATAATGGTACTTTGTGGAAGCTTTATGAAAACGGCAAAACTACATTGACAAGAAGCTCTCCTGATAATAGTCCCGATGAACAGCATGTCCAGCGTATGGTTATTGCAAAAAAACCGGGAACATATACATATAGATGTGATGTTTCAAATTCATTTGGTACAACTGCCAGTTCAACAATTACTGTCGTTGTTAAATAATGTAAAATGAATTCTATATAAAACAGCTGCTTGCTATCCGTAAGATAATGACTTATTGCAGCTGTTTTTTGATGCCTAGGATTAAAAACTCTTTCAACTGAGGTACAAATTGCATTTGTACAAGCATTTATAATGTTATATAATTAAAATACTTCTTGAAATGGGGTGATCACAAATGAAAAAAATGTTAATTAGTAAACTCTTTTTGTTGCTTAGTATTATTGTGTTGTTGTCAGGGTGTGGTAAAGTCAATGAACCTGATGGAAATATTGTTAATAGTCCGCAAAAGGATATGACAGATCAGCAAAAGCCAAGTACTATCCCAACACCTATGCCATCAGTTGCACCGACTCAAATTGATTTGGAAAAAGTAAAGCCCAATGAAATGGGTAAAATTATGGTTGTAATGTTTCATAATTTTGTTGAATCGTTTACTCCTTCAAAATGGGACAAGGGTGAGTATACTACAACTTTCAGCAGCTTTGAAAAACTTCTCGGAGAGCTTTACGAAAAAGGTTACAGGCTTATAAGCTTGGATGACTATTTAAACAATAATATTAACGTGCCTGCAGGAACTATTCCTATGGTTTTCACATTTGATGACGGTACGGATGGCCAGTTTAGCCTGGTTAAAGAAGGCGATAAACTTGTTGCCAATAAAAAGTCGGCAGTAGGCATCATAGAGGAATTCAACAAGACCCATCCTGATTTTGGGCTCAAAGGTACATTTTTTGTGAACTTGGGTGGAGAAACATTTAAAGGTGAAGGTACACTGCCTGAAAGGCTTCAATATCTTATTGATAAAGGTTTTGATATAGGCAATCATACAATGAATCATGCTCACCTTAATGAGATAAAAACAGCGGAAAAAATCAATGAAGAAATAGGTGGAAATCAGAAAAAGATGCTTGAGCTGATTCCGGGCTATAATTTTAAGTTCTTCTCATTACCGTTTGGGCAGGCATCAAAGAATTTGAAAGAGCATGTAGTAAGAGGCCAATACCAGGGAGTCAGTTATGATAACAAGATAATTGTAGAAGTGGGATGGGATCCTGCTCACTCACCTGTAAGTAAGAACTTTGATCCTTTGTCGACTCATAGGGTAAGATCATCTGGAATTAAACCTGTTGATGCTGATCTGGAGTGGTGGCTTAAAAATATGTCAAGATCAGAACAGTATGTCAGTGATGGGAATCCTCAGACCGTAACGGTTCCGGAAGTCAAGAAAGATGGAGTCAATTTGGATAGCCTTAAAGATAAAAAGTTTATAACATATTGATTATTATAGGATATATATCAAATATAAATCTTTAGAAGCAAAGTCCCATAAAAAATGGAGATTTTGCTCCTTTTATTTATGTCTAGGAAATTGTTGTGTATGATATACTACAATTTCTCACGACAGCCATCCAGGTTGACAAAATCATTTTATGATTTGTTCTTAATATAGTCGATAAAGTGGAATACAATATTTGCATATTGATAAATACTAATATATAATATTAGTAGAGTAGCACAATTAATATAAAATAACATTTAAATCATTTTTACCCTTAAATCGCAAAATCACTTGGTGATTTTGTTATATCAGCATATTTTTTTGGGAGAGGTAAAAATTATGAAAGGAAATGCGAAAAAGATTTTGACAGATTATGATGTGAAGAAGAAGGCAGTAAAATTGGTAGTTACTTACCTTAAGAAAAAGGTATCAAAGGATTATTTAGGTTCTGAGCATATTAACGACTGGTTAGTCAATATGGAAAAATTAATTAATAAGCCGGATTTTGTTCTGTCGGAATATCTGGAAATGAAAAAACAGCTTAATGATGTGATTGAAAGAACATTAGATGAAGAAATGAGATTTAAAATAAGAGACTCTTGGTATAGTTTTGGGAAAGCTTTAGACAAGAAAACAAAGCTTATGTAAAATACATTAAATGTAGTAAAAACACACAGAATAACCATGGAAAATGTCATACGGAAACATTATGCAATAGCTGGGAAATAATGTAATATTAATTTACTGTAATCATAAAATTAACGTTTAATTTTTACGGAGGAAAAAATATGTTTATAAGTAAATTAATTTTTAGAAGACATGGAGATAATGTTTCTGAAAAAATCAGAAAGGATTTGCTGAAAGTTTTCAGACTAAAGGGCATTAATGTTACAAAGTTGAATATTGAGGAAAAATTAAATAGGCTTAACCTGGAGGTCTGTATTAAGGGTGAAGTTAAATAATTGATTAATAGGGCGTTTCCAATTGAAACGCCCTTGTTAAAGAGAATATCTAAACTATTGATATTTTGTAATGCTTAAGCCATAAATTAACTTGAATGAGGTATGCCATTAGCTGCGGGCCGGCCATAAGCTGCCCAAACCAGGGTCTTCCATAGTCGGATGTTCCTTCGGCAATTTTACGTACCTCTTCAACATTGATTAGCTGCCTGATAGGTGATGATGTGTCGTTTAGTATACCAATGAGCCACTTTCGTACAATGTTTTCATATGCCGGGTTATGGGTTTTTGGGTATGGGCTTTTCTTTCTTTGAATTACATCATCGGGCAATATGCCGTAAAGGGCTTGCCTGAGAATACCTTTTTCTCTATTCCCATACATTTTCATATCCCATGGTATATTCCATACATATTGCACAAGGCGGTGGTCACAATAAGGAACACGGACTTCCAATCCGGTGGACATACTCATACGGTCTTTCCTGTCTAACAGTGTTGACATGAACCAGTTGATATTCAAATAAAAGATTTGACGTCTTCTTGATTCAAGGGGAGATTCACCAGGCAAAAGGGGAGTTTCATCAATGGTGTCCTTATATCTTGCATAAGCGTATTCATCAAGGTTTAAACAGGCATTTATTTCGGGAGACAGAATGCTCTTTCGCTCTTTAACATAGGGTGACCAGGGGAAGGTTTCAAGAGTTAGAAGTTCTTCCTTATGAAACCATGGATATCCTCCGAAAATCTCGTCTGCACACTCACCTGAATGTTATAAATGGTTGAACATAGTATTTGTTGTTTAAAAGCTGTTACTTTAAAGGATCTTAAAAATATAATGACTTTTTGTGTTTTGTGAATTGGAATATTTATACTTTCTCGCCATCTTCAAAAATAAAGAATCCTTCAAACCTGCATCCAAGAGCTTCGGCAATTTGCTTAAGCTCTTTTTCTGAGAAATTATCCCGGGTCAATTTATTTGATAAATTTTGATTAGTAGTACTAATTAAAGTAGCCAGTTCTGAAATGGTTACTTTTTTTCTTTTTGCTAATATACGAATTTTTTCGCCCATAGTGAAAGGCATTATTGATCACCATCCTCATAAATAATATACACTTAATGGTGTGTATTATCAACAAAAACTATAAAATACACATTATAAAATTTAATTATTGTTGCAAATACACACTGAATAGTGTATTATAAAATTATTAAGTGTACAATAGCGAATATTAAGAAAGAAGGGTGTCTATGAATGCAAAGATTATAGCAGTTGCAAACCAAAAAGGTGGTGTAGCCAAGACCACCAGTGTAAGGAATATGGCATTTTCCCTTGGAGAGCAAGGAAAGAAGGTGCTGGCTCTAGATTTCGACCCGCAATCCAACCTAACATCATCATTTGCATATGAGAATACTAAAATAACAACCACAATCGCCGAGATAATGTACAAGGCTATGGATGAGGAACTGCTTCCATATCCAGAGGAATACATTTATGCTCATGGAAATGTGGACTTTATTCCAAGCAGTATTCATTTATCGGTAGTTGAAGCCAACTTACGTATGGAAATGGGAAGTGAGAAGCTACTTGCCAATATCCTGGAACCACTTAGAAAGGATTATGATTATATTTTCATTGATACAAATCCATCTTTAGGACCACTTACTATCAATGCTTTATCAGCTGCTGACAGTGTGATTATTCCAATAAACCCGGAGTATTATGCTACGATGGGGCTCACAGACTTAACAAAGACCATCTTGAAGATAAGAAAGAGAATCAATCCGAAAATTCAGTTTGAGGGAATCCTTCTGACTATGTGTGACATGCAGACAAATCTTCATAGAGAAGTCTGCGAAGAGGTAACAGAAGCATATAAAAATGGAATGAAGATATTTAAAGTACATATTCCACGTTCCATTAGAGTTGGAGAAGCCAATAGATATGGTATGAGTATTATTGATTTTGACAGGAAATCAAAGGCTGGAATTGCATACAGCCAAGTAGCAAAGGAGTTGATAATGAATGGTAACTAGACCAATTGCAAAGAAAGTTAAGTCACTTGATGAATTATTAATGGCAGATGAACCAACATTACCAATTCAAGCAAATGATAAAGTATTTCTGACCATACCATTCAATAAAATTCGCTCCTATCAAAATCATCCATTCAGGCTATATAGTGATGAACGGCTTGATGACTTGGTTGAAAGCATAAAGGCAAATGGTATTTTGGCTCCCATGATAGTGAGGAAAATTGAATGTGGTGAAGATGGTTTTGAGTATGAAATGCTTGCCGGGCACAATCGAATGAATGGGGCAAAGATTGCAGGACTTACTGAGGGCCCATGTATAGTAAAGGAATACTTAACAGATGAAGAAGCACTTATGTATGTTGTAGAAACTAATGTGATTCAGCGGTCATTCACAGATATGCTTCCATCAGAAAAAGCAACAGTACTTTCATTAAGTCACTCCAAAATGTTCTCCCAAGGCAAAAGAAATGATATAATTGATGAACTTAAAAGACTTGAAAACCCTGAATACATAAGGGATAACGAAACTTCTGCCCCAGTGGGGCAGAAGTTGACGACAAGGGAAAAAGTAGGCAGTGAGTATGGGCTTTCAAAGAATACAGTTGCCAGGCTACTACGAATTGATAAGATGATTAATGCACTTAAAGATAGAGTTGATAACGATGAAATTTCCATCAGATGTGCCGTTGATATATCATATTTAAAAGAAAATGAGCAAAAAGAAATTGAGCAGGTGCTTTCCCAAAATGAGTTTAAAGTGGATATGAAGAAGACGCAAATGTTAATAAGTTATTCGAATGATGGCAAATTAAATGAAAAAGTCATATATCAGATTTTATCCGGTGAGATAAATAAAAAGCCAAAATCAACAACTCCATCAATTAAAATCAATCATAGGGTGTATTCGAAGTTTTTTTCTCCTGATACTAAATCAAATGAAATTGAAAAGGTGGTGGAAGAAGCACTTGAGCTGTTTTTTAATATGCATCCCGAAAGGAAGGAGGTTAATTCAGCTTGAGAAAAGATGAAAAGTTAAAGACAATATATGAAACTATTGCTCCACATATCACTAGAAATGAAAGCAGTTGGCGAGATTATCTAAGGTTTGCATCAACATTTTACAAATATAGCTTTGATAACACACTGCTTATATTTGCTCAAAATCCAAATGTAACAATGCTTGCACCAACAGCTATATGGAATAGAGTTGGAAGGTATGCCAATAAAGGTTCTACAGGCATTGCAGTATGTGAATATGAGAATGCGAGGCTTACTATAAAACATTTATTTGATGTCTCCCAGACCCATGGGAAAGAAGTTATCGCTACCAACTGGAAGGTTGTTGATGAAAATGGACAAGGAAATGAAAGCGAGTATCAGGCAGAGGAAGTGAAATGTGAAATGGCAATTGCTGAAAGGTAAGGTTAATCTGAAATTGGTGGGAGAAAAAGAAGTTAGTCAATAGCTCCGATTAATAAATCTCCAATAATACTTTCTCTTCCATATCAAATTGCTGGTAATAAATAGGTAGATTATAAAGTTTTCTAAGCTTTTGAATGTAGGTTATATCGTTTGCAGTTGGGGGATATTTGGTAATAATTATAAGTTTATTAGCACCAGTTTTATCATTGTAATGGCAGTATTCTAAAAGTTGACCTATAGCCAGTCGCATTGCTTGCTTTGCATCACTTGTCTTTAGTTCATAAAATATTCTTTCACCAGTAATGGTCTTAACAGATATATCAACATTATTTACTTCAGTATAAACAATAGAAACATTATCTTGAGCTTTTAAGTAATCTGCCATGACGTTTTGTAACTCATTGTGGTGTAAAGACATTAAGTAGCTTGAAGGGGATACAGATACTGATCCTTCCTGCTTTTTAGTACTTTTGTTTTTTTGCGGATTATTGCTAGCTTTATTTAAAAGTTTTAGAACGTATTGCTCATTAAAATTTGAATCAAGCATTGAAATGCCTGATTCAGGGTGCACTTTTATGTATTCATCAATTATAATTTTTTCTCTCTGAATAAAACTATGTAGTGAATCTAAATAAAAAGTATTATTAGGATAATCATAACGCCACTTACCTTTGTTTAAATCTTGAAAGGTTATCCCAGTCTTTTCCTCCAGTATATTTATAAGCTCAGCTAAGTATACGGCTCTGTCAGGATTATCTTTTGAACTTAGCTCTATAAAGCATATACCCTTATTGTTTACCCCCCAAGAAATATTATGGATCTTTTCGTAGGTATCGCTACCATCCCAAAAAGATATCTGCATATATGTATCATTACCAATAAAAAAATATCCTTGTTCTAACCGATTCAATTTATTAATTTTTCTTGGAACAAAGAAGAAATTAGGATCGGATTTTTGAATACTGATTAAATAATCCCAGCATTTTGCATGTACCTCTAAAATACTTGTCCATTCTGCCAAATTAAATCACCCCCCTGTGTCTTGAAGTTATTAATATAGTTGGATAAAGCTTACTAACATTAGTTTACTTAATAGAATGAGAAATTTCAACTAATTTGAAAGGATGTGTTACATTTGCTTACGGATATAGTAACAAAACTTGAATTTTTGTTTTTTGTTGTTCTTGAAACGGAGGTGTAGTTAATGACCATAAAAACCCAAAAGTCATACCGCCACTTCACAGATGAAGAAATCCAACGTGCCAACAGCGTAAACCTTCTTGACCTTGCACGACAGTATGGATTCCAGCTTGAAAAAGGCGGACGTAAAGCAATGCATGCTAAAAAATCAGGAGGACTATATATATTCAAAGATAGCAATCGTTTTTATCATTGGACTGCCGACGAAAAAGGTGGTCCAATC